>JANPKQ010000119.1:0-7726 GCA_031426115.1 Gemmatimonadaceae bacterium
GGGAACACGAACACCGTCTCCGAGAGATTGAACTCCCGGGCGATCGTGGCCATCTGGTCCGTGTCGAGACCGCGCGCGTCGGGAAAGACCGCGAGCTGGTTCCCACCGAACCGGGTGTCGGTGAAGACGTCGAGCGTGCAGAAGAACATGAGAGAGCGCGCGGGGCGCCGTCGGGCTACTTCTCGCCCATGAATGGATAGGTGTGGTCGAGCGGCGGAGAGAAAGTCTCCTTGATCGCCCGGGCGCTCACCCAGCGCACCAGATTGAGCTTCGAGCCTGCCTTGTCGTTCGTGCCCGAACCGCGGGCGCCGCCGAATGGCTGCTGGCCGACTACGGCGCCGGTGGGCTTGTCGTTGATGTAGAAATTGCCTGCCGAGTTCCGGAGCGCCAGCGACGCCTGCCGAATCACGCCCCGGTCCCTCGCGAAGATCGCGCCGGTGAGTGCGTACGGCGATGTCGTGTCCACCGTCTCGAGCGTCTCGGCGAAGCGCGCGTCGGGATAGACGTGTGCCGTGACCACCGGGCCGAAGATCTCCTCGCAGAGCAGCCGGTAGCCGGGATCCTTGGTCTCGACGAGCGTCGGCGCGATGAAGTAGCCGGAGCCGCCGTCCACCTTTCCACCCGAGATGATCTTCGCGCTCTTCTTCGCGTCGTCGATGTACTCGCTGATCTTCCCGAACGACCGCTTGTCGATGACCGCCCCCATGAAATTCCTGAAGTCGGTGATGTCCCCCATCTTCAGCGTTTCCATGATCGCGACGGTCCGGTCACGCACGTCATCCCAGATCGACTCGGGCACGTAGACGCGGCTCGCCGCCGAGCATTTCTGCCCCTGGTACTCGAAGCCGCCGCGGGCGATGGCGACGGCGAGCGCCTGTGGATCCGCCGATGAATGTGCAACAATGAAGTCCTTGCCCCCGGTCTCGCCGACGATTCGCGGATACGACGCATACCGGCCCATGTTCGAGCCGATCGTCTTCCACATCGTGTTGAACACGCCGGTGCTGCCCGTGAAATGCACGCCGGCGAGGTCGCGATGCGAGAGCAGCAGGTCGGAGATCGGACCCGCGTCGCCCGGGATGAAGTTGATGACCCCGGGCGGAAGGCCGGCTTCCTCGAGCAGCTTCATGAGGTAGTACGCGCTCGGAATCGAGCTCGACGCCGGCTTCCAGAGGACGACGTTCCCCATCAGCGCCGGCGCCGTCGGCAGGTTGCCCGCGATCGACGTGAAGTTGAACGGGGTGACGGCGTAGACGAATCCTTCGAGCGCGCGATAGTCGAGCTGGTTCCACATCGCGTGGGTGCTCATTGGCTGCTCGTCGTACAGCTCCTGCGCGTAGGCGGGATTGTATCGCCAGAAGTCGATGAGCTCGCACGCCGAGTCGATCTCGGCCTGGTACACCGTCTTCGACTGGCCGAGCATCGTCGCGGCGTTGATCGTATCGCGCCAGGTCGTCGTCAGCAGCTCGGCGGCGCGGAGAAAGACGGCGGCCCGATCCTCCCACGCCCAGTTCGCCCAATCGCGCCGCGCCACGCGTGCGGCAGCGACCGCCGCCTCGACGTGTCGCGGCGACGCCTTGTGCCAGTCGCCGAGCACGTGCCTGTGGTCGTGCGGCATTACGGCCTGGGCCGTCTCTCCCGTCCGGATCTCCTCCCCCCCGATGATGAGCGGAATGTCGATCCGCTCCTTCGCCATCGACGCGAGCCGCTTCTTCAGCGACGCCCGCTCCGCCGACCCCGGCGCGTAGGAGCGCACCGGTTCGTTGACTGGCGGCGGCACGCGGCGCGTTCCGGTGAAGCCGGCAAGCGGCGTCGGCACTGGCCGTGTCGATGGGGCAGGAGTGCTCTCGGTGACCGGAACCGCCGAGGCGGACCGACGGGGCTTCGCTTCGCGAACGGGCATGGGTACGGGTGGTGAGGGGAAGCGGAAAGATAATGCCGCCAACCCGGAGTTTGGCCACCCGGCCGAAACGAGACGAGCACTGCAAGACCACTTCACATCGGATTCAGCGGATTGGGCGGATGAAGGAGCACACCCTGCTGTTGCCCTTTCATCCGTTGGATCCGTGTAATCCCAACAACTTTGGTCATAGATGCCCCGAAGCAGGTGTCCGTCGGCGCTCTGCGCTCGCGGATGACTCGATGCCCGCCTGCACCTCCGCTATTCTCAGGGCATGCGAAGTCCCGCGATCAGATTCCGGCGGCGATCGATGAGCGCCGTCATTGCCATCTTCGTCGCCGCGTGCCAGCCCGCCGGCCCCGTCGAGTGGGAGGAGGTCCGCACGGTTTCGGCGATCGACGACAGCGTTCTGTATGCGGACAGCGGCGCCGGGGGCGCGGTGCACGGCGGGGTGAAGACCCAGGGTCCCGTGTGCGATGGGTCCGTGCAGATCGCTGCCGACCGGCAAGGCGGCATGTTCGCGGCATGGTGGGCGCCGCGCGCAGATTCCAATGTCGTACTCGTCGTCGCGCGGCGTGTGAAGCCAGACAGCGGCGCGTGGACCGCGCCCGTCATCGCCGATGCAAGGGACCAGGGCCGGGCCGGTTGCCGACGTCCGGCGCCCGCGATCGCTGCGGATGCCGGGCGCGGATACGTGCATCTCGCCTACTACCTCGATGCGCCCGCCGGAGCCGGCGTCTATGGCGGGCACTCCATGGAAAGCGGCACATACTTTCACGACCCGGTAGCGATCGTCTACGGCGACCGACCCGTCGCGACCGCGATCGCGACCAGTGGAGATCTCGTCGCCGTCGCCTACGGAGATCCGAACAGCGAGCGCTCGCGGATCGCCGTCGCCATCTCGCTGACCGCGGGCCACCTGTATGAATATCGGATGGATGCGTCTCCCTCGAGCATGCGCGCGACCGATCCGTGGGTCAGCCTCGAAGGACGACGGATCGGCGTTGCGTGGACGGCGGAGGAATGGGAGCAGGGAGCACAGGGATCGCGCACGATGATGCGCTTCGGAACCATCGGCGACGACATCAAGCCAGGATCAGGAGGACACGAGCAGTGAAGCTCATCGGCGCGCACACGGTCGACAACGGCGGCATCCACATGGCCGCGAAGCGGGCGGGCAGCGCGGGGATGCGCGCACTCCAGATCTTCACCGCCATTCCGAAATACTACGGCGACAAGATCTCGATCAAGCCGGAGCGCGTGACGCGCTTTCGCGCCGCGCTCGACGAGGCCGGGATCGAGCTGAAGAACGTCATCGTCCACGCGGCATACGTGCTCAGCGTCGCGACCCCCGACGACGAGAAGTACGCCCGCGCGCGCGGGGGTCTCGCCAAGGAGCTGGAGCGCTCCACGGCACTCGGCGTCGGCGGTGTCTGCTTCCACTCCGGATCCGCGGGGGAGAGCGACCGCTCGGACTCCGCGAAGCGCATCGCCGACGCGATCATCCACGCGCTGGAGACCGTAAAGGGCGAAACCCGCGTGCTCATCGAGAACACGGCCGGTGCCGGCCGCACGATGGGAAAGACGGCGGCGGAGGTCGGGGAGATCCTCTCGAATGTCCCGAAGCGGCTGCGACCGCGTACCGGCTACGGGCTCGACACCTGCCATCTCTTCGCCTCGGGCTACGACATCACGGTGTCGAAGGCGGCGTTCACGGCGGTGCTCGACGAGTTCGAGGAGGCCACCGGCGAGCCGCCCGCATTCTTTCACCTCAACGACAGCGAGGGCGGTCTCGGCTCGAACAAGGACCGTCACATGCTGATCGGCGAGGGCGCCATCGGCGCGGAGCCGTTCGGCTGGCTGCTGGGGGATCGCCGCAGCAGCGGCATCCCGCTCATCCTCGAGACGCCGCAGAAGGACTACGAGATCGGCGACGATGATCCCGCCGCCGATCCCTGGGACGTGCAGATGATGACGCTGCTCGAGGGCATGGCGAAGCGGTAGCGCCAGAGGGGAAATCGCCCCGCGCGGCGTCACACGCGCAGCGCTCGCCGGCGATCGTCCAACTGCGTCGAAGGGCACCCGCGCGACCATTCGCAATGGTGATGCGGGACACCGTCATAGGGGAGAACAGGCACCGGCCGACGTGCGAGAGCGTGTTCTCAGAGGGAAAACACGACGTTCCCATAGGGAAAATCACGTCGTTCCCTATTGCGCCTGCGATGGACGCCTATAGTTTGTCCCGGCGACGGAGCAGTAGCACCACACGAGTTCCATCCAAGTCCCCCCAGCAGGAGACACCCTCGATGGCCACGAAGAAGAAGGCTGGTGCGAAGAAAGGTTCCGCGCGGAAGTCCGGTGGCGGCGCACGCAAGAGCGCTGCGAAGAAGAAGTCGGGCGCGAAGAAGAAGTCGAGCGGCGCGAAGCGGAAGCCGAACGCTGCCTTCATGAAGCCGATGACGATCAGCCCGCAGCTCGGGACGGTCATCGGAACGTCCCCGATGCCGCGCACGGAGGTCACGAAGAAGCTGTGGGCCTACATCAAGCGGAAGGGCCTCCAGGATTCGAAGAACCGCCGCATGATCAACGCGGATGAGAACCTCAAGCCCATCTTCGGTGGCAAGGCGCAGGTCTCGATGTTCGACATGACGAAGCTCGTGAGCAAGCACCTGAAGTAGCACGCAGGCGCTTCACCGCGCGTGTCGCTCTCGCGACATGTGCTCGACAGCAGGTCACGAGGGGGCGCCACCGTGCGCCCCCTCCGTGCGTCCGGGACTTGCCTCGCTCCCGACCGGGGGACGAACTTCACCGGAGCCCGACACCGGCTCCCCTCACTCCATGTCAGTGCCCGCGAAGAAGAAGCGTCCCGCCACGCGCACATCCCCGAAGAACGTCGTCGCGACTGCCCGCAGCGGGGGCGCGCGCCCGTCGATGTCGTGGAGGCCGGTATGGGACAACGTGAAGTCGCTGCTCGGCGCCGTGCTGATCTTCCTCGTCATCCGGACATTCTTCATCGAGGCGTATCGCATACCATCGGGGAGCATGGTGCCGACGCTCCTTGTCGGCGACTGGCTGTTCGTGAACAAGCTCGTCTACGGACCGCACATTCCCTTCACGAACATCAACCTCCCGGGATACGGGGCTCCCGAGCGCGGTGATGTCGTCGTGTTCAAGTCGCCGGACCAGATCGACCAGCCGTGGGACCCGAATCCCACGCTCGTCAAGCGGCTCATGGGACTGCCGGGCGACACGCTCTACATGCGGGATGACCTGCTCTACGTGAACGGCATGGAGCAGCGTCAGGGCTTCGGCGCCGTGACGCCGTCCGGTGACCCGAATTCGTACAACCCGCTCTTTGAATGGCAGCATCGCTACGAGCTGAAGGGCTCGCGATTCCCCGCGCCGCCCTCACGCCCGACGCTCGGCAACTGGGGACCGCTCGTCGTCCCCGCGGGCCACTACTTCATGCTCGGCGATAGCCGCCACGATTCGAAGGACGGTCGGTTCTGGGGCCTTGTGCCCCGCGAGAACTTCCGCGCGCGCCCGATCTTCGTGTACTACTCCTACCGCGGCGGCGGCGAAAGCGACGAAGCGTTTCCTGCGATCACCGACATCCGGTGGAGCAGGATCGGCGCGCGAATCAGGTAAGGGAGCTTCCATGAACACCAGACACCTCGGTACGGCGTTCGCCCTCGCTGCCCTCGCGTGCGGCGGCAAGGAAACCGCCGCCGACTCCGCGGCGATATCGCCGCCGGCGCGCACGGCGCAGTGCGTGGAGGGCGCGCCGATCATCACCGCGGTCGGCGTCGGCCCGGTGCGCGTCGGTGCCCGACTCTCGAGCATCAACGATCGCTGCACAGTCCGTGACACGACCTTCTCCCTCGGTGAAGGCCAGATGGAAAGGGGCCGCGTCGTCGGCCTCGGAGGGTCGTCGGTCGCGCTCACCGTGAGCGGCGACTCCAATCCGATGATCGAACGAATCAACATCGCCGACTCGTCGATCCGTACCGATGCCGGCCTCGGCGTCGGCAAGACCGTCGGCGCGCTGCGTGCGGCGTACGGGCGTCTCTGCGCGGCGACGGGCGAAGGTCGCACCATCGTCGGCGTTCCGCCGCTGCCTGGCGTCTCGTTCGGCACGTCCGCCCGGATGCCCGGAGTGGACGTGGACTCCAAGCCGGAAGCGATTCCGGACACGACTACCATCACTGGCATCTGGATCCATGGCGGGCGCTCCGCCTGCGGCGGTGGCTCCTGAGCCGCACGTGCACCCGAGCGCCCGAGGGCGCCGGACGGTAGGTTGCACGGAGGACCGGTGAGCATCGCCATGGTCCCGGCCGGTTTACCTCCCTCCTCCCGCGGTCGTCGCTAGGGAGCGAAGCTGCGTCCAGCGGGCTCGCTGATCCACTGCTCCCCCGGATCCTGATGGCCCCACCATGAGCTATTTCCCGAGGCATACCGTCGATTGGCACATCGAGGAGCCTGCGATCCTTCGCAGACTCACGATGTCGGTCGTCGAGACCTCGATCATCGCCGGAATCGCTGTCCGCCTGCTGCGCTCGATCGTGCTGACATACGGCGGCGGAAGCTTCGTCTACCTCGCGGGCACCCTCGCGCTCGGCCTCACGATCCTCTTCGGCCTCCTCTCCGCGCACCTCTCCAACTACACGCTCCGCACCTGGCTCTGGCGCGCCCCGGCGTTCGCGATCCTCGAGAGCCTCGCCGAGGTCGCGACGAGCGCGCTGCTCATTGCGTTCCAGCGGGAGCCGATCGGAAGCCGGGAGCGCGCCGAGTTCTCGGATCTCGGGACGATCGCCGAGCAGACGATCCTGCTCCGCTTCGCGTGGATCATCTCGTTCACGCTGGTGCTCGCCGCGGTGGTGTACTCCGTTCGCTACGTGCTCATCAAGCGCGAGCGCACGGCCGCCGGTGCCGAAGCGTTGCGCGCCGAGCTCGATGAGCCGCAGCTCCCCGACAATCCGCCGGCCGATCCGCGATAGCGGCGGAGCAGCGACTCCAGCGGTCGGCGCTCCATTGCCTGTGACGAGCGACGGAATGATCTTCCGGGGAACAGCGACATCCCGGAGTCTCGTGAAAAAGAAGAAGCAGCTGATCGTCGTCGGTGACCGCGTTCTCGTGAAGCTCGAGGAGGGTGAGGAGCGCACGAAGGTCGGCCTCTATCTCCCGCCGACCGCGGTGGACAGCCAGGCCGTGCAGGGTGGGCGCATCGTCGCCACCGGGCCCGGGCTGCCGATGCCCGACCTCCCCGACAACAGCGAGGAGCCCTGGCGGACGACGGGGCATCGGGAAACGCGCTTCGTCCCGATGCAGGCCAGCCCCGGGGATTACGCGCTCTTCTTCAGGAAGGCGGCGGTGGAGATCACCTTCGAGGCCGATCGGTACCTTGTCGTCCCGCAGGCGGCGATTCTTGCGCTGGTCAGGGACGACGGGAACGAACGGCCGTAGTGCACCGGTTCGTCATCGACAGCCGGATGGGAATCAACCGAGGAGTCAACGCGATGTACGATGAGAGAATGGTTACGCCGATGCGTCAGGAGCTCACGCGGCTCGGCGTGCAGGAATTGCGGACCGCGGCCGAGGTGGACGCGACGCTTAAGGGGACGAAGGGAACGACCCTCGTGGTCGTGAACTCGGTCTGTGGGTGCGCGGCGCGAAATGCGCGGCCGGCGGTGGCCGAGGCGATCCGGCATTCGTCGAAGCCGGATGTGCTGACGACGGTGTTCGCCGGCCAGGACGTCGAGGCGACCCAGCGGGCGCGGTCGTACTTCACGGGTTATCCGCCCTCGTCGCCCCAGATCGGGCTGATGA
>JANPKQ010000120.1:0-3601 GCA_031426115.1 Gemmatimonadaceae bacterium
CGCCACGCCCCCTTCACTTGCCGTTGCAGTTCTTCATGCTCTTCGTTTCTTCATGCTCTTCCAGTAAAGGCTTCTAAAAAGCCAGCCCGCCACCCGAGTCCGCGTCATCCACCGCGCCGACGTTCGAAGATGACGTCAACGCGATCCACGATGTCCTGCCAGTGCGACCGTGCGACACCCGCGGGCGCGGTGGCCGCGAGGCGCTGCGCTTCGGCCCGCACGGCGACGAGCTGCCCGCGGGCGAGCGCGGGAAGATCGCCGCGAAGCAGGTTCGGTGCGGTGAGCAGCGGCGACGTCGGTCCGGCGGGGGCTCCACCACCGCCACCGCCAGGGGGCGCCGTCGGAGCTGGAGGCGGAACGACCAGCGCCCCCATCCGGTCGAGATACACTCGCTGGAGCGCCCTCCGGTTGGCGTCGGGCGATGCGAGCGACGCGGGCGCACCCCACAGCGTCCGTCGCACATCGCCGAGGTATTCGGCCACTGGATACGCGGCCTCCGGGTCCATGGTCTCGGATTCGGCGAGCCGGCCGAGGCGCGCCGCGGAGAGCAGCGACGTCACGACGTTCGCCTGACGGGTGACGAGCGGTGTCGGACCGAGGCGCGAGGTGATCTCGTTCGGCGCGAGCCACTGGGGCGTCTGAAATACCTGTTCGGCGAGAAACTGGAGCGCGGCCTTCTGTCGCGCCTTCGGAACGACGCGGTAGATCGGTCCCGTCTGCTCGGATGTCTTCGCGTCGACGTTGACGCCACCGATGATGTTGGTGACGTGGCCCATGTACGTGGACCACATCTGCAGCGCTTCTCCGTGCAGCTCGCCGAGGTCGGTGTAGTCCTCGCCCGGCTTCGTCGTCCAGGCGACGAGATTGGGAACGACGCGCTTGAGGTTGGCGACCGCGTAGGTCGTAGCCCGCACCGGGTCGTCGCCGATATCCTCGGTCTGCGCACGCGGATCCACGCCGACGAACCGATCGGCGAAGCGGTACGCCATGAGTCCCTTCTCCCCGGTGAGCCACTGGTTGAGGATTGGACGCTCGGCTTCGGGCGTTGGCGCCTGCGGGATCACGCGGTAGCCCCAGTTGATGATCCAATGGTCGAACGGGCCGATGCGCCGCACGAAGTCCTTCGGCGCGAGGCTGTCTTCCGGCTGGGCGACGTAGTTCTGGCGCGCGTAATCCATGATCGACGGAGACACGCCGTACTTGCTGGTGAACGACCTGCTGCGCAGCGAGTCCACCGGGTACGAGCTCGAGCCGATCATGTTGTGCGGCAGGCCGAGGGCGTGCCCGACTTCGTGAGCGATGACCTGGCGCATCGTTTCACCCATGAGCTCTTCGGGAATCTCGAGCGATCGCGCCGCCGGATTCGCCGCACCCGTCTCGACCATGAGGCGGTTGCGGTACGAGCGCATGTGGTTGTGATACCAGGTAATGTCGCTCTCGATGATCTCGCCGGTGCGCGGATCGGAGGTGCTCGGTCCGACCGCGTTGCGCACGGTGCTGGCAGTCCAGCGGACGACGGAGTACCGGATGTCCTCGGGGTCCCATTGCGGGTCGTCGCGCGACGAGGGCGGGTCGCGCGCGAGAATCGCGTTCCTGAACCCCGCTGTCTCGAACGCCTTCTGCCAGTCGAGAATGCCCTGCCTCACGTAGGGGCGCCACTTCGCGGGGGTCGCAGGGTCGAGGTAGTAGACGATGGGCTTGACCGGCTCGACGAGCTCGCCGCGTGCATATGCGGCCGGATCCTTCGGCTCGAGGCGCCACCGGCGGATGAAGGTTTCCTCGCCGGCCTTCTGCACGTCGAGGCCATAGTTCACGCGGGATACGCTGAAGAACCCGACGCGCGCATCGGCAACCCGTGGCCGCATCGGCTGCCGCGGCAGCAGCACGATCGACTGGCGCATCTCGAGGGACAGCGAGCCGCCGCCCGGATCTGACGGTGGCGCCGCGGCATCGAACGTCTGGGTGTGGCGCACCTCGACATTCAACGGGAACGACCTCACCGTGTTCACGAAGCTGCGTGCCGCGTCGAGCCGACGGACCTGGTACTGGCGCCGCTGGTCGGCGTCGAGACCCGTGAGCGCGGGTGTGTCGCCGCTGAAGAAGTCGGTGACATCGATGACGTAGCTGCCGCTGTCGCGCGTGAACGCCGCGATGGGAAATGCGGAGAGGATCGGGGCGACGTTGTTACTGGCGACCGACGTCGCGATCGGAAGCGTGTCATCGGCGACCGCACGAAAGGAGATGCTGCGGAGGAAGAGTCGCTCTCCCTGCCGCTCCCAGCGGATGACGCGCTCGCTGATGGACGTGCCCGCGGAGAGGAAGCCGGAGAAGTTCGCCGGCACGCCGGCGACGCGCGACACGAGGAGGAAATCGCGCCGCATGAGGCTGTCGGGAACCTCCAGGAACCAACGGTCATCGACGCGATGGCTGGTGATCCCGCCAGCATCGGTGAGGGCCTTGTCGGTGATGACCTGGGCGTAGGGGCGCGGTGCTCGCCGGGCTGTCGGCGCACCGGTGCCAGTCGAGGGCGCGCCACCGGCGGGAGGTACGGTCGGCGGATCCTGCGCCAGCGCAGGAGCAGCGGCCGCGATGGCGGCGAGCAGCGAGACGACGACGGTGCGACGCATGTGGGTGCCTGCGGCTGAAGACTCGTGACATCGGGAGCGCACCCGGCATCTTCCGCCCCACGCGCGGCAGCGTCAAGGGCCGGGCCGGTCGCGCGCTAATATTGGTGATGCGTCGTGCGCCACCGCTGCGTTTCGGCGAAGGTCGCGCGTCAGGTGCAGTCTTCCAGTGTCGGAAGGTGCGAACGATGATCGAAGCACGAGGACACGGTGGCGTTCGGCTCGTCGCGTACGATTCCCTCTGGCCGCTGATGTTCGAGGCCGAGGCGGATCGCATCGAGGCGGCATGCGATGGCCTTCCCCTCCGGCTCGAGCACATCGGCAGCACGTCGGTGCCGCGGATGTCGGCTAAGCCCGTGATCGACATCCTCGCCGGCCGTCCTCCGCAATCGCGTGTCGCAGCGTACATCGCGGCGATCCGGGGGCTCGGCTACGAGCACAAGGGCGCGAATGGCGTTCCCGGCCGCGAGTATTTCCGTCGCGGCAGCCCCCGGTCACACCACGTCCATCTCGTGAGCTGGTCGAGCGCCGTGTGGGACGAGCACCTCGTGTTCCGGGAGCTTCTGCGCGACGATCCGGCCATCGCCCGTGACTACGAGGCGCTGAAGCGCGACCTCGCGATGGACTTTGCGGAGGACCGACGCGCGTACACGGAGGGGAAGGCGGCGTTCATCCGGGCGGCCATCCGGGATGGGCGGCGGCGCGTGTAACCGGAACTCCTGGGGTGGCTGCGCCTCTCTGCTTCTGACAACTCCGAACTCGGGGTTTCCATCCGCGCCGATCAACTGCGTGTTGGGAGCGGACAGAGGCACAGGTGACGGAGGCACAGATACATACACAGCAACGACGCTACTCCCGGCCCATCATCTTCAGGTACTCCCTGTCCCACGCCGCGGGGATGCTCTCTCTTGGAGAGTAGGGGCCGGGCTCATAGCGACGCGATGCGATCCCCGCCTGGCTTCGCTCGACGATATCCC
>JANPKQ010000121.1:0-8730 GCA_031426115.1 Gemmatimonadaceae bacterium
CGCCTGTCGCAAGCAGTGGGAACCGCTGGGCGCGCATTGTGAAGCGCATCCTTGGCACGACCATTCCACCCCTGCGCCTCGCAGGTCAACCCGTGCTTCTCGCGGAGCCATGAAGACACCCGACAACCTCAATCGACGCGACTTCGTGCAGCGCTCCGTACTCGGCGCCGCGGCCTTCGCGGTCGCCCCAGGGTACTCCTTTCTTCCAACATCCTCGAAGGAGGATGTCCTCGCCCAGATCCCGGTCCAGCACGACGCCACCGTGAAGCTGCTGCGCGAATGGATCGCGCTGCCATCGATCGCCGCAGAAAACATCGGGTATCCGCAGGGTGCCGAGCACATGGCGCAGCTCGCACGCGATGCAGGGTTCCAGCACGTCGAGCTCATTCCGACGCGAGGCAAGCCGGGAGTCTTCGCAACGCTCGATGCGGGCGCGAAGTCGACGCTCGGCATCTACTTCATGTACGATGTGAAGCAATACGATCCCGCGGAGTGGACCTCGCCTCCCCTGGAGGGCCGCATCGTCGACAGGCCGGGCGTTGGGAAGGTGATGATCGGGCGCGGTGCTACCAACACCAAGGGTCCGCAGATCGCGCTGCTCGCCGCGCTCCGCGCCTTCAAGGCCGCGCGCGAGAAGCTGCCGGTGAACCTCGTGCTGGTCTGTGAAGGCGAAGAGGAGATCGGCTCGCCCAACTTCTCGCAGATCGCCCTCAAGCCGGACGTTGCAGCCGCACTCCGGAAAACCATGGGCGTCATCATCCCGCTCGGCAATCAGGATCTCGACGGCGGCGTGCAGATCAACCTCGGCGCGAAGGGCATCGTCGAGCTGGAGCTCGTGTCCAGCGGCGAGAAGTGGGGCCGCGGGCCGAAGCTCGATGTCCATTCGAGTCTCGCCGCGCAGCTCGACAGTCCTGCATGGCGCCTCGTCCAGGCGCTCAACACGCTCGTGGGCGCCGATGGCCATACGCCCGCGGTCGAGGGATTCTTCGACAAGGTGCGTCCACTGTCGCCGGAGCTGAAGAAGATCCTCGAGGATGCGATCCCGAAGCGCAACGAGGCCGCGACGAAGAAGGCGCTCGGCGTCGAGCGCTGGTTCAACGACGAGAACTGGCACGACTCGCTCGTGCGGCTCGTGTCGCAGCCGACGATCAACATCGAGGGGCTCGTCGGCGGGTACACCGGTCCCGGTGGCAAGACGATCCTCCCCCATCGAGCGGTCGCCAAGATCGACATGCGGCTCGTTCCCGACATGACCGCCATGGGCACGCTCGAGCTGCTGAAGGCGCACCTCGCGAAGCGCGGGTTCGGCGACATCGAGGTGAACATGAGCGGCGGGTACGATCCGACCGAGACAGCACCCGACTCGAGGCTCATCAAGGCGCAGATCGCGACGTACCGGAAGCTGGGCATCGAGCCGCTGCTCTGGCCGCGGCTCGCGGGGTCGTGGCCCGGAGTCACCTTCACCGGAGCGCCACTCAGCCTGCCGGCGGGACAGTTCGGACTCGGCTTCGGCGGAGGCGCGCACGCGCCCGACGAGTTCTGGCTCATCGACTCGGCGAACCCGAAGGTCGCGGGCATGGATGGCGCCGTGCGCTCATTCGTGGAGTTCTTCTACGCCTGTGCCTGAACCATCTCGCGGTTCGTATCCGCGGTCGACGTCCGGCGTCACCGGTCGTTGTCATTGACGGTGTCCCGATCGACCGGCGTGGCGCTCTGCATGCTCATGGGGTGCAGGGCGCAGGATCGTGTACCCGCCGCGGACAGCGCGCTCGCCCAATCGCCGGCGGCGAGCGCGGACGGGCAGGTCACTCCGCTACGGAGCGATGGCGCGGTGTACACGGCAGTGCTCCGCGAGCACTTCATGCGGCCCGAGCGCGGCGAGCACGCCCTGGACTGCGAGCCTGAAACGCGAGGCGGCCCGCTCGTCATCGTCGCGACGACGCAGCCATTGCCACCGGGCACCCCTCCGCGAGATTCCGGCTGGGCCAATGAGCTTCCGGAGGCGGCAGCACCGCTGATGGCGACGCTCCGCGCACTCGATCGTGAGCCGGCCCGCTCTCTCCACGCGGAGAGTCTCGCCGTCGGCGTTCGCCTCGTGCCCGACTCGATCGCTGCACACACCCTCACCGATACGGCCGCCAGCCGGGCCGACTCGAGCCAGCCTCCGCTGTTCTGGTTCTCCCGCGTCGCGTACGCGTCCGAGGGCAACTGGGCCCTCGTGCATGCGGTGGCAGTGTGTCCTGGCGTCACCGAAGCGATGGCGGCGGACGCGGAGAATGGAGCGTACGAGCGGGTCCTCATCACTGCGCTCGAGTGGCGCGAGGGACGCTGGGCCACCCACTCTCCACTCTTCCTCGACGTCGGGTTGCCGCGACTCAACGCTGGGCGGTAGGCGGGCCGCCTGAATGTCCGCAGCCCACGTACGGGCAGCCAAGAGTCTCGCGGATCTCGACGACGTCCGCACGCTCTTCCTCGAGTACATCCGCGCTCCCGGATGGGAGCCCGAGTTCGCCGCGTATCTCGCGCAGCAGGACTTCGACGTCGAGCTCGCCGCACTCCCCGGGCCGTACGCCGCACCGGCGGGCGCGCTCCTCCTGACCCGCGTCGATGGACAGCTCGCGGGATGTGTCGCCACCAAACCATTGGATCCGCCAGCGATCTGCGAGATGAAGCGCCTCTTCGTGCGGCCGGCGTTCCGCGCGCACGGCGTCGGCGAACAACTCGTGCGGCAGTTGATCCAGGTCGCTGCCGCGTGCGGCTACGAGCGCATGCGCCTCGATACGCTCGCGTCGATGGTCGCCGCGCAGCGCTTGTATCGCCGACTCGGGTTCGAGGAGATCCCTGCCTACTGCGAGAATCCGGTGCCCGGCGCGTACTTCATGGAGCGGGGGCTCGACGACCAGCGAGATCGACGTCCGTGATCGTCATGATCCTTCCTTCGAGACACGGTCGCATGATGCCGCTCGTTCGGCCTCGACCCGTCGTCCGTGCGCCAATCCGCCCTTTGCGGTGAATGACTCGATGGTCGTACGTTGTCGCAGGGCGTTCATTCCCGTTCCCACGGAGCACTTCGCATGAAGGCGACCTCTCTCCGTATCTCGCTCGCCGTGGCGGTCTACTGCACGAACTCGGTGCAGGCCCAGCCCTCCACCGTGATTCCCGACGCCGTGAGCTGCGCAGCGTGCACCATCGTCACGCGCACCGTCGTCAGCCTGGGCTCCGTCGATGGCCCGGGAGCGCTCAGCGGTCCTTCGTCTGTCATGGCCGACAGTCGTGGGCGATACTGGGTGTTTTCCTACGGCGACCTCCCGATGATGTTCGGCGCCGATGGACGATACCTGCAGGTCGTGGGTACCAAGGGCGAGGGTCCCGGGGAATTCCAGGGTGCGGCAGGCGCGTTTCCCATACCGGGCGATTCGGTCGTCGTGCTCGACGGGCGCAATCGTCGCGCGACGATCTTCGGGCCCGACCTCAAGCTCGGCAGGATGATCCGGATGGAGGGAAATCTCGCTCCCGATGTCGTCGTCCGTCGCTGGCCTGATACGGTCATTGCCGGTGGGCGCATCCCGACTCGCGAAGCGATGCACATCCCGCTTCACACCGCGTCGTTCACGGGGTCGCTCACCCAGATGCTGCGCGGTTTCGGCGGGGCGGATTCGTCCGAGGCGCGGTCCGGGAATCCCGCCGAGTTGGTCCGGCCTCTTTCACACGCAGCATCCGGTGGCGCGTGGGCGGGCGAGCTCGGACGATACCGACTGACGTTGTGGAGCGCCGCCGGAACGAAGGTGCGAACGATCGAGCGGAAGCCGTCCTGGTTCGTTCCATCAAACGACCTGTTCATGGGGAATCCGACGATCCCGCCGCCGGCAACCATGAAGGGCATCCGTGAGGAGCCATCGTCCGGACTGCTCTGGGTGTTCATCGCGGTTCCCGCCGCGACCTGGCAGGACGCGTGGCCCTCCCGGATCGGCCGTGAGATCGGCATCCGGAGCATTGCGGTCGAGAAGCTCACCGACACGCGCATCGAAGTACTCGATCCATCAACCGGCCGGCTCGTCGCGGTCGGGTCGATTCCCGGCATTGCCTCGCTGCTTCGGGATGGGCGCGCCGCAGTGTACACCGTCGATGCGGACGGTATCCCGCGAATGAACATCGCCGAGCTTCGGCTCGAAGGGTGGGTGCCAGCACCGCGGAAGCCCGAGTGACGTCCGTGCCGCCATCTCGCCGCCCGACTCACGCTGCGCATCTTTCAAACTGGAGTGCTTCCAGAAGAGGTATCCCATGTCAGCAACCGTCCTGATCCGAGACGAAACCACAGCGGGTGAGCCCGTTCACGAGTTTCCGCTCGAGTTTCCAGGCGAGCACATCACCGTTCGCGACGTGATCCGCGAGCGGGTCTACCAGGAAGTCAGCGAGTACAACTTCCGCAGCCGGCGAGAGGGCGGGCTCTTCCGCGGGCTTGTGCAGCCCACCGATGCCGAGCGCACCCTCAACGGTTTCAAGGTCCCAAAGGGTCGGGACATCGACTGGGAAGCCCAGTTCGCCCGTGCCATCGACGCCTTCGGGCGCAATGGGTTTTTCATCCTCGTGGATGATCGTCAGGCGGAAACGCTCGACGAGGCGATCGTGATCGGTCCAGGCACGCAGGTCAGCTTCGTGAAGCTGACGCCGCTCGTGGGAGGTTGAGTGAGTTGGGAGGGGAAACGAGCCGAGTCGGTCCCGCTGTTCGTTCCCCAACCCGGCTCGGGGCTCGACGTGGAACACGGCGTGGTGGCACGCTGGGTGGAGGAGGCGTTCCACGCGCTCGGTGACCGGCACTCGTCCGACGATGTCGAGCTGAAGAGCCAGCCGAGCGGACGGATCATGCTCGAGGCGAAGCCCCACGAGGCGCGGCGCTACGTCCACGCGGCCGCGTTGCAGGCCGCATACTGGGGTCGACTGGCGAGCGAGTTTCGGTCGCAAGCGAAGACGGACATGGAGCGCAGCAACCCGCATCTCCGCGAGGGCTGGAGCGAGCTCTGGGTGCGACGGCAGCGAGCCGCAACGGTCGTCTCGACCCTCCTGCGTCGTACGCTTCCACTCGAGGAAGAGGACCTCATCGCCCTTCTCGACTGGTGCAACGGCGCCGACCAGATATCGAAGTACACAGTGCCCGTGGGTCACGTCACGCGCGCGCTTCAGCGATTCAGCGACGACCATGCGCTGAGCGACGTTCTGCGAGATCGCATCACCCGATTCGCCGCGCGCCTTCGCCAATCCTACGACAAGGACGCCAAGCGACACGGCACTGCGATCGAGCAGCTCCCCGCTACGTCCAGCGCTGCCGACGTCGCCGCGGCTGACGAGGAAGCGCCGGCGCCGCCAGCGGACGCGCCGGCCGCCGCTCCGGTCGGTAACCCGGCGATCCTCGACGCGATCAAGCGACTCCTCGGCATCGCGAGGGACGACGTCGCCACCGAGGTGCTCGAGCCGGACGGGTTTTCCGTCAGGGCCGATTCGCCCCTTCGCTCGGAGCACGCCCTCCTGAGCGAGATGCTTGCATCGGTCGTCGGCACGCGCACCTACTCCCAGCCAACACTTGATTCGCTCCGCGGCGGCGATCGCGTCCTGCGCATGGACCGAGCCGCCTCTGGCCGGCTGCTCCTCGCCACCGCCGAACGCGACGCCGCGGCAATCCTCGCGCGCCCCGACATCGCCAATCCCGCAGTGTGGCAGTCGCGATACGCGGTCGCATCGCTCGTGAAGACGATGGCGCAACGAGTGTTCGCGCTGGACCGATCCGGAGTCTTCGACTTCCTTCTGTATCTGGCGATGCGGGCGTCCCCGTGGGATCGCAGCTCCTTCGAGGCAGCCGTCGACGCGCTGGTCGAACAGATCGAAGGGGAGGCCGCTCGAGCGCCGCTGACCGACGGCGAGCGATACGTTCTCTACCTGCTGCGCGCGTCCTGGATCGGCGGGCCACCGTTAGGCTCGCCGCCAACCGAGATCACTCGGCTCACGGCTCTCGTTGGCGATGGCGCGGCGTTCTTTCTCGTCCCCGGCGAGGTCTGGACCGACCGGCTCAACGATGACCTGACGCGACTCCCGCGGCGCGACCGCGAGATGTGGATCGCCTTGCTCAGGCACGCTCTGAGCGCGACGGCGGCGCGCCCGTCGGCGAAATGGCTCAAGACGGGCGGGAAGCTCATCGCCGCCATCGGGAACGACAAGGTCGCGGCGGCACTGCACCGTTGGCTACCGAGCGTCGCCCAGGGTCGCTCCATCACTCGACTCGGTACGTTCCTCGGGGACACGCGATCGACCGCCGACGTAATGCACGAGGAGAACGGCACCTGCCTGCGCGGGCTGCTCTGGCTCACGCCGATTCTCCCGCGCGATGACGAGCTCACGCGGGCCGTCGCCGCCGTCGCCTTGTCGGCGTATCGCAAGGTACCGGGCGTCGGGCCTCGTGCGGTCAAGGTCGGCAACGCCGCGGTCTACGCTCTCTCGCAGTTGGGATCACCGGAAACCGTCGGCCATCTCGCGATGCTCAAGGTTCGCGTGAAGTCCGGTACAGCGCAGAAGGAGATCGAGAAGGCGTTCAACGCCGCGGCCGAGGCGCTTTCGCTCCCGCGCGATCAGATCGAGGAGATGGCGGTGCCATCGTACGGGCTCGAGGCGGTTGGCATCCGTCGCGAGACGTTCGCTGACGGCGAATACATGGCCGAGCTGTGCGTGAACGGGCGCGATGTCGAGCTCCGTTGGAGTCGCGCCGATGGCAAGGCGCAGAAGTCCGTTCCCGCCAAGGTCAAGAGCGAGCACAAGGAAGAGCTGAAGGAGCTGCAAGGGGCGGCCAGGGACATCGCGGCCATGCTGCCGGCACAGAGCGAGCGCCTCGACGCAATGTTCCTCTTGCAGAAGCGCTGGACCGCGCCCGTCTGGCGCGATCGGTATCTCGATCATCCGCTGGTCGGTACGATCGCTCGGCGGCTCATCTGGAACGTCATCGGCAGCGACGGCACTACGCGGGCCGGAGTCTGGCTCGACGGTCATGACCTCATCGACGCGGCGGACCACCCGCTCGCCGTTCCCCACGACAGCGAGGTGGAGCTCTGGCATCCGATCGGCCGGCCGATCGAGGATGTGGTTGCCTGGCGGCGGTGGATCGAAGCACACGAGATCCGTCAGCCGTTCAAGCAGGCGCATCGCGAGGTCTATCTGCTCACCGACGCCGAGCGGCACACCGAGACGTACTCCAATCGTTTCGCGGCGCACGTGCTGCGGCAGCATCAGTACAATGCCCTGTGCGCGACCCGTGGATGGAAGAACAAGCTGCGCATGATGGTGGATGACACGTATCCACCGACGTTCCGGGAGCTGCCCCAGTGGGGGCTCCGCGCCGAATACTGGGTCGAGGGAGCGGGGACCGAATACGGAACGGACACGAATGAGAGCGGTGCGTACCTTCGAGTGGTCACCGACCAGGTGCGCTTCCATCCCATGGGCGCCGCATCGAACTGGGCCCACGCCGGCGGCGGTGGGTACGCGAGCTCGGCGGCTGGGCCGGGCACGGGTGGCGTGAACGAGCCGCGGCGGCTGGACCAGGTTCCCGCGCTCGTCTTCAGCGAGATCATGCGGGACGTCGATCTCTTCGTCGGCGTGGCGTCGGTCGGCAACGATCCGACGTGGCAGGACGGCGGCCCGGGTGGTCGCTATCGCGAATACTGGAGCAGCTATTCCTTCGGTGAGCTGGGCGAGACGGCGCGTACACGCCGGGCGATTCTCGAGCGGCTCCTCCCGCGGCTCAGGATCGCCAGTCGGTGCACCCTGACGGAGCGTTTTCTCGTGGTGCGCGGGAATCTCCGCGCCTACAAGATCCACCTCGGCAGCGGCAACGTGCTGATGGAGCCCACCGACCAGTATCTCTGCATCGTCCCCGCGCGCGATCTCGTCGCGGTGGGCGGTGATCGTCTCTTCCTCCCATTCGAGGGCGATGGGACGTTGTCCATCGTGCTCAGCAAGGCGTTCCTGCTCGCGGCCGACGACTCGATCACGGACCCCACCATCGTTCGCCAGATCTCCCCCGGTCGATGAAGAGCACGGGTTGTATGCATCGGCAGATATTGGTCTGGGCGATGTCGGCTCTGCCGGCGCTACTCCGGCCGCAGTGCCACGCTGCGGTTCGTCGCGCCTCCAACGCCCGGCTCCGGTGGCGCGCTGAGCGTCCGGGCATACTCCGCGACGGCCCGGAACTGCTTCTCCCGGGCCGATGACCACGATGGCAGCTGCAGCGCGCCGGCGGCTCCCATCGCAACGCCGCCGACACCCATCGCAAGGATTGCAGCGAGGGGTTCCATGCCGACCTGCGCCATCATCGTCGCAACCCCGGCGACGAGCGATACAGCGAATAGCGATCCGCCGGCCCGGATGAGGGACCGCGCGGATTCCTTGCGGGTCCGCAGGTGCAGCAGCGTCGTGCCATCCACTTCGTCGACCGCGATGCGCAGGTTGCCATTGCTCCACTGCCGCCGCCCAGTGGCCTGCTCCTCACGCCCTTTCGCTTCGAACGTATCCTGTGCGAACGCCACCAGCCGACGCCACGCTGCATCATCGATCGTTCCCGGCAGCGCGACCGTACTCGCGACACCGACAGGCATGCCAAGGAACCGCGGAGTTGCGGGTACGTGCGACTGGTGATGGAGCGTGGCAACCGCTGCAGCAACGGATTCAGGACTCAGCCCCGCCTCGACC
>JANPKQ010000122.1:0-6373 GCA_031426115.1 Gemmatimonadaceae bacterium
CCTGTGGGATCACACTTTCATCCGCCCGATCCGCGTCATCCGATGAGAAGTGCTTTTTGATTATCGGCCGATGGGGCCAGCTGCAGGTGTATCCGTTGAATCGGCAGTTATCCGTTCAATCGTTCTTCCCGGCTGTTGACCTTGTTGTTTGCGCACTCGGTCATCGAAACGGTGCCGCGGCATGGACGATCCGTCCGCCGACCACGGTCATCAGCACCTTCGCATCCTTGAGCTGCACCGCGGGGATCGCGAAGAGGTCGCGATCGATCACGACGAAATCCGCGAGCTTGCCCGCGACCAGCGAGCCCTTGCTCGCCTCCTCGCCCTCGGCCCATGCGTTGTTCACCGTGTAGCTCCGCAGGCTCGTCTCGAGATCGAGCCGCTGCTCGGGGAACCAGCCGCCATCGGGCTTTCCATCGAGCGTCTGCCGCGTGACTGCGGCGTAGAGGATCGTCATCGGGTTCGCTGTGTACCAGCTCGCGTTGGTGCCTGGCCAGTCGGACCCGAACAGCAGCGGCACCCCCGCGTCGTGGAAGGTCCTGAACGCGTACGCCCAGCGCGCCCTGTCGCCGATGCGCTGCTCCATCCAACGCATGTCGTCGATCGCATGATACGGCTGCACCTCGGCGATGACGCCGAGGCGCTTGTAGCGCTGCGCGACGGCGGCGTTGCGGATGACCTGGGAATGGATGATCCGCCACCGCCGCTCCTTCGGGCCGTTCACTGTGATGACTTTTTCCATGATCGTCAACGCGCTGTCGATGGCGTGGTCGCCGATGGCATGCACATTCGCCCACCAGCCGGCGGAATCGAGCGCAAAGAGGAGGCGCTCCATGTTGCCGGGCGGATTCATTCCCGAGCCCGCACCATCGGTCGCCGCTGTGTTGGTGCTGTCGCGCCACTCGCCGCGCAGCCCCGAGTGAAGCTGCGGCTCGTAGAATCGCGCGGTGGAATTGCCCTGGATGCCGTCAACGAAGCCCTTCAACGCGCGGATGCGGATCCAGTCGTCACCGAAGCCCGGCGAGATGCCGGCATAAGTGAGCTCGTTCGCCTTGTCGAGCGTCGGGCGGGCGAAGACGCGCACGGTGAGCTCGCCGCGCCGCTTCAGCTCCGTGTACACCGGGAGCTGGGTCGGCGGCGTGTTGTCGTGAATCGTCGTGACGCCGAGCTCCGCAAGATGCTGCTGCGCCGCGCGGGCTTCACGCAGCCGCTGGTCGAAGGTCTTCGGTGCGATCGCCCGACGAATCGCTCCGAGTGCGGAATCGGAGACGC
The DNA here is from genome assembly GCA_031426115.1 of Gemmatimonadaceae bacterium. GTDB lineage: Bacteria > Gemmatimonadota > Gemmatimonadetes > Gemmatimonadales > Gemmatimonadaceae > JANPKQ01. The sequence continues at coordinate 1,273 of JANPKQ010000122.1, forward strand.
GTCCGGTCGTGCGGCCGCCGACGCATTCGAGCCCACGCACCGGCCGCGCGCAGCTCAGGTTGGCGCGCTCGAGGGCGATCCCGTTGGCGAGCCAGGCGCTGCGATCCCACCGATTGAGCAACACCGGCGTCGTGCCGCTCACGGAATCGATCATCGCGCGATGGGGCGAGAAGCGTGGCCGCGCTGTGCGCGCGGCAGCCGGCCCAGTGCTGTTCGCGGGAGAATCCTCGTACGCGCCCCAATCGCCTCCGGTGAGCCAGGCACCGGCGGCCATCCGGCCCACCGCCTCCTTCACCCGCGCGGCAAGGGGCGCCGCCGTGCTGACATCGAGCAGGTTCGCACCGATGAGCAGCGCACCCGCCTGGGCGAAATGCGTGTGGTCGTCAATGAAGCCGGGCGTGATGAAGCGGCCGCCGGCGTCGATCACCCGCGTGCGCGTCGCTCGATGGGCATCGGCGTCGGCGTTGGTTCCCACAGCCAGGATCCGTTCGCCGCGAACCGCGAGCGCCTCGGCGAAACGGCGGGTGGAATCGCCGGTCCAGATCCGCGCGTTGCGAACGATGAGGTCGGCATCCTGGGCGGCCGGTGCGGCGATCGGGGCGGCGAGCAAGAGCGCGACGAGCGCGAGGCACGGTTGGCGAAGCGACGTGGGCATATGGGAGCGATCAGTGAGGGCGGGATGTCGCGAAGTACCAGATCAGGGCGCCGCGAGAGAGTTAGCGCGCGATTCGTCGCTCGGCCAGATGGCGGTAGAGCTGGAGCTCAATCCGCGGGATCCTGATCGACCGGCATCTATGACGAAAGTTGCTGGGATTCAACGGATGCAACGGATGAAAGGGCAACAACCACAGTATGAAGTGGAGCCTCGACGTTGGTTGGGCCGAAGGGTCCTCAATCTCCCGAATCAATGCGAGACGACTGCCGCGGCCTTCGAAGTGGAAAAGGCCACTGCTCAATCAGGGAGCGGTGGCCGTCGCCGTTGCAACTGCAAATCAAGGACAAGGTCACACTCTGTTCGGATCCTTCGTGGAGGGTCGTGACCCAGCCTCGAGATGGGTTTGCCCTTTCATCCGTTGCATCCGGTGAATCCCAACAACCTGCGTCATAGATGCCCGGATCAAGGTTGACAGCATATATGCCCGGATCAATGCGCCCCCTGCCGAGCCCTGATGGCATTCTCTACCACTTTCGCCGAATTGAGCACACCCGGAACTCCCGCGCCCGGGTGCGTCCCCGCGCCGACGAAGTACAGCCCTTCCACATCCGGAGACTGATTGTGATACCGGAACCACGCTGACTGAGTGAGCCGCGGCTCCGGACCGAACGCCGCGCCGTCCGTCGAGCGAAGCGTCGTCTCGAAGTCCGGCGGTGTCATCGCGAATCGCGTCACGATGCTCCCGCGCACGGCAGGAAGGAGACGCCGTTCGAGCGTTTCGAGAATGCGATCGAAGTACGGGTTCGTCTCGGCACTCCAGTCCACCCCTGACCGCATGTTCGGCACCGGCGACAGGACGTAGAACGCCTCGTGCCCCGGCGGGGCGAGCGAGGGATCCGTGCGTGTCGGTGCGTGCAGGTAGAGCGAAAAATCGGGCGCGAGGATCTTCTTCTCGAAGATGTCGTCGAGCAGCCCGCGATAGCGCGCACCGAGCAGGATCGTGTGGTGCGCCAGCTCCGGATACGTCCGGTCGGTGCCGAAGTAGCCGACGAAGAGACTCATCGACTGCCGCACCTTGCGAAGCCGACGATTCGAATGCTTCGGCCGGTGCTCGGGCGCAAGCATCCGCTCGTACGCGCGCGTCGGATCGGCGTTGCAGACGACGACATCGCAGGAGATGCGCTCGCCCCCGGCGAGCTGCACGGCCGAGACGCCGCCACGGTCCACGATGATCTCGTCCACCGGCGCTGACAGGCGCACATCGACGCCGAGCTCCTCGAGCAGCGCCATGAGTCCCGCGACGATCGATGCCGTGCCGCCGAGCGCGAAGTGCACACCCCACTTTCGCTCGAGCCAGTGAATGAGGAGGTAGATGGAGGTCGTCCTGAACGGATTGCCGCCGACGAGCAACGGCTCGAAGGTGAAGGCCTGGCGCAGGCGCGGGTCGCGGATGTAGCGCGACACGAGTCCGTGCACCGTCCGGTGACTCTCGAGCCGGATCATGTCCGGCAGCACGCGCATCATGTCCGCGAGGCGGTGGAACGGACGGTCCGCGAGCTGGGTGTACCCGATATCGAAGATCCGCTCGGCGTGCGCCGCGAGCCGGCGATAGCCATCGACGTCGCGCGGCTCGAACTGCTCGATCTGCGCAAGCAGCCGCTCCTCGTCGCCGACGTAATCGAAGCGGCTCCCGTCGTCGAAGAGGATCCGGTAGTACGGGTCCACGGGGACGAGCTGGAAGTAGTCGCGCGGATCCCGCCCGACGAGCGCAAAGAGCTCGTCGAGGAGGTACGGCGCCGTGATCACCGTGGGGCCGGCGTCGAAGGAGAATCCATCGGTTCGGAAGACCCGGGCGCGACCTCCCGCCTGATCGAGCGCCTCGGCGACCGTGACATCGAAACCCATCGCGTGGAGGCGAACCGCCGCCGCCAGTCCGCCGAATCCCGCACCGATCACGACGGCCCGCTCGCGTTTCCCCCCGTCATTCGCCCTGATCGGGCGCGCAGTGGGGTGTCCCGAGGCGGTCAGCACCCGCCGAGCTCCGCCAGTTTGTCCATGTGTTGTCTAGGCATATGGTACAACATAATCTTGACAACGCTTGGACACCAGCCCATATTCTGGCCTTCGCACACTGGACGGACCATGGACACAGCGCAGACGCAAATTCGGCGGGACAACATTAGACGAGACCTGCGACCCGAACCGGCGACCCCGGTTGCGACGGGTCGGCGGCCGTTCAGGGAGTGGGTGGCCGAGTACGGGCTGCTTGGACTGTTGGCGCTCGTGACCGTCGGCGCGCTCGCCGGCTACTCGACTTTCCGGCTGCGCCCGGAGCTGCTGTCGCAGATGCCGGGGGCGATCCCGGTCTACGCCGCTGCCTTCACGGTCTTCGCGCGAGCCCAGATCGCGCTGGCGTTCCTCGCACTCGCCGTCTTCCTATGGAGGGCAACGCGTCTGCGTTGGCTCCCCGCGTTCGTCGCGCTTTACGTCATCAGCCTCGCGAGCGAGCTGCTCGGCACGACGATCGGGCTGCCCTTCGGTCCGTACACGTACACCGCGGGGCTCGGCATCAAGTGGTTCGGCCATGTGCCGATGCTCATACCACTGAGCTGGTTCTTCATGGCGCTGCCGTCATACGCGCTCGCGGGATCGCCGGCCCAATCTGCCTCCTCCCGTCGCGCTTCCCTCGTGGCCGAGGCCTGGCGCATCGCCGTTGGCTCGCTGCTGCTGCTGACCTGGGATCTCTCACTCGATCCCGCGATGAGCAACGCGACGAAGTACTGGGTGTGGGGCTCCGAGGGCGTGTACTACGGGATGCCGCTCCTGAACCTCTTCGGATGGTACGTCACCGGTGTCGCGCTGATGACGGCACTCGCCGCCCTGCGTGCGGATGACTGGCTGCGATTCCTTCCGCGACGCTGGCTCGGTGCGTTCTACGCGCTGAACCTGCTCCTCCCCGTCGGGATGAGCATCGCGTCGGGAATGTGGGGCGCTGCGGCCGTGACGCTCGCAGCCCTTGGTATCTGCTACCTCCTCCTGAGGCCGCACGCCGAGCGGGCACCCAACAGACTTCAGGTCGTCCGGTGAACGCGCAGCGCGATCCTGCGATGCGCTCGCTCGAGGGGACGACAGCCCACGTTCGGGGACAGGTCGAGGAAGCGGCCGAACTGCTCGGCGCGTTTGGCGTGCCGCGCTTCGAGCTTGGTGGAAGCATGCTGCGCCCGCTCACGGCGTACGCACTCGGTGGCGGTGCATCCGAGGGAGCGGCCGCCCCTCGATTCTGGTGCGCCGCGCTCGCCGTGCAGCTCGCGCACGAGGCCTCGCTGCTGCACGACGATGTCATCGATGGTGCTGGCCAGCGGCGTGGCAAGGCTACCGTTGCGGCATCGCGCGGACCGGCCGCGGCGCTGCTCATCGGCGACCACGCGTTGACCGCCGCGTATCGCGCGGCGGCGATGTCGGCGGACGTCGGCGTGATGTCGCTGTTCGCGCGCGCCGTCGAGCGCACCGTCGCGGGCGAGCGCGCGCAGGCGTCCGCGATCGGGACGGCGATGGACCTCCCCCGCTACCGCGAGATCGTTCTTGGGAAGTCGGGCGAGTTGTTCGGGTGCGCAGCGGCCATCGGCCCCACGCTCGCCGGCAACCGCCTGGCGCCGCGGGCATTCGAGCTCGGCCGGCGCGTGGGGCTCGTCTATCAGATGCTCGACGACCTGCTCGACTACTGCCCTGGTACCGACACCGGCAAGCCGCCGCTCGGCGACGGCGCCCAGGGGCGCTGGACGTGGCCGCTGGCCGTGCTCGATCCTGCTGCGCGGCTCGACGTTGGTGCCGATGCCGCGGAGATCGTCCACGCGCTCTTCGCCCGGCGCCGCGGCGATGGCGAGTCGCCGGCGCGGGCGGCGCTCGCGATGTTCGAGGAGGAAGTCGATGCCGTCACCCGCGAGCTGCGCTCCGCCTCGGCCGATGATGTGCTGGTGGCGCTCCTCGAGCAGTGGCGCGAGACGGCGCGTGCCGCCGTGCGCATCGAGGAGGGGCGCCGTCGTCGGGCGTCGCCCGTTGCTGCAAGCGCGACACCGATGGTTGCCGCGCCAGGTATTGCGAAAGTCGCCGCGTACATGTCGCACCACAGCCGGTCGTTTCGCTTTGCGACCCTTGTGCTTCCGAGGGAGGAGCGCCGCCGCGTCGAGCGCGTCTACGCATGGTGCCGTTACACCGACGACATCGTGGACTCGAGTGAGGGGCGTGACCTTGAAGACACGGAAGGAGCGCTGGAGTCCTGGCTCGAGCTGTCCCGCGCTGCGTATCGGGGGGAGTCATCCGGCGTCGAGCTGTTGGACGAGGTCATGGGCGACATGGCGAGACAAGGGGTTCCGTTTTCGCGCGCCGAGCTTCTCGTGGAGGGCGTTCGGACGGACCTGCGCGTCAGCGAGCTCGCGACGATGGGTG
>JANPKQ010000123.1:0-3179 GCA_031426115.1 Gemmatimonadaceae bacterium
TTCAGCCCGATGTAATACGGCGCGCGAAACAACACGACCGGCGCCCCGACCGCCGGCACGGCCTTGCCCGCCCCCGCATCGAATGGCACCGCCACCAGCGCCCCGTCGCGCCAGTAGTACAACTCGCGCCCGTCACCACGCCAAACGGGATGCGCGCCGCCGTTCGACGAGATCGACACCCGGCCTCGAGGCCGCGGATACGAATCCAGGTAGACCTCCGGCCGTCCTGACTCGTCGGAGGTGTACGCGACCCACCGCCCGTCCGGCGAGACACGCGCGGCCGTCTCGTCCGCCGCCGTGGCTGCATACGGCCACGGCGCCGATCCGTCCGCTGGCTGCACGATGATGTCCCGCCTGTTACCCCCGGTTTCCTCCGTGACGAGCAGCGCGCTGCCATCCCGCAGCCAATCGCTCGGGAACTGCGTCCCTGCGCGCGCCGCGAGGATGCGCGAGCCCCCGCTTCCAACCGGCTGCATCAGCAGGTCCTTCCCACCGGACGCTCCCGCCGAATACGCGATCCTCGCACCCTTCGGGTCCCACTGCGGATCGTTGCTGTCGTTTGTGTCGTCCGTGAGGCGCCGCGTCGTGCCGGCAGTCAGGTCCGTCACCCAGATGTCGCTCGTGCTCCGGCCGCTGCCGAACGCGCCATACGCCACCTGACGGCCATCCGGCGAGAAGCGCGGTGTCCACGGTCTGTTTGCCTCGATCGTGTTCAACGGACGACCGGCACGATCGAAGACCGTCAGGGACATGTCGCCGCCTTCGTTCGCGAACAGCCGGTCGGCGCCGGCGGCGATCGACGGCAGCGTGACGTTGGGCAGGGCGTCGGGCAAGCGCTCCACGAATGGCGAACGGGCAAGCGCCCAGCCGCCCGCGAGGCCGACGGCGAGCACGACGCCGAGCGCGAGCACCACCGCACGCGCGGACACCATGCGCCCGCGTGACGCACCCGCGTCGCCACCGCCGGCCCGCACGCGTTCGTCGGGCAATGTGCTCCCCCACGAGCGCGACGCGGATGCATCCCCGCGCCCGACCGGCACGGCGAGCGCCGCCGCGAACGCTCCCGCACTCTGGAACCGGTCATCCGGCTGCTTCGCCAGCGCCCGCCGTATCGCCGCATCGAGCGACGATGGGACGTCGGCGCGTCGCGTCGCGAGCGCAATGGCCGGTTCGTGCAACACCTTCTGCAGCATCTCCTGACGAGACGCCGCGGCAAACGGTGACTCGCCGGCGAGCATCTCGTGCAGCACCGCGCCCAGCGCGTACACGTCGGTGCGCGCATCCACTCGGCGGTCGCCGGCCGCCTGCTCCGGCGACATGTACGACGGAGTGCCGAGCGTAATGCCGGTGCGCGTGAGTCGCGCGCCGCCCGCGTGCTCGAGCGCCAGGGCGATCCCGAAGTCGGCGACCAGGGCATGACCACCCTGGAGCAGGACGTTCTCGGGCTTCACATCGCGGTGCACGACACCACGGCGGTGCGCATACTCGAGCGCATCCGCCATCTCACGCACCAGCTGCACCGCGTCGTCCACGGGGAGACGATGCTCACGCGCGAGCCGCGAGCGCAGCGTCTCGCCGTCGACGAAGGGCATGACGTACCACAGCAGCCCGTCCGCGCTCCCCGAGTCGAACAACGGGAGGATGTGCGGGTGCTGAAGCGACGCGGTGACGCGGATCTCCTCGAGAAACCGCTCCGCACCAATCGCTGCCGCGATCTCCCCACGCAACACCTTCACCGCAACCCGGCGATGGTGTCGGAGGTCCCGCGCGACGTACACCGTGGCCATGCCGCCGCGACCGATCTCGCGCTCGACCCGATAGCGCCCCGCGAGCGCGGTCGCGAGCCGCCCCGTGAGCGATGTCGGCACACTGCCGCCGGTCAGTACCTCTGCGGCCGGTGCATCGAGGAAATCGCCGGCGCGATCGTGAGCGGCGAGCAGGGATGCGACTTCGCGACGGAGCTCCGCGTCGTCGCCGCACGCCTCCGCGACCAACGCAACGCGTTGCGCCGGTTCGGCGTCGAGCGCCGCGCTGAGGATCGCGTCCACCGCACGCCACCGCTCGGGCGTCATCGGCGACGACGAGCGGTCCTCTCCCCCATCCGCCGATGGTGTCGTCATCGATCGAGCTCGCGGCGGAGCCACATCCGCGCGATGGCCCAATCGCGACCGACCGTCGCCGTCGAGACGCCGAGCGCTGCCGCGGTCTCGGGGATGCTGAGCCCCGCGAAGTAGCGGAGCTCCACCAGCCGGGCCTTCGCCGGATCGATCACCGCGAGCCGGGTGAGCGCATCGTCGAGCGCGATGACGTCCAGTGGATCGATCGGCGTACCCTCTGTCGATCGCGCGCCCGACTCCGCGGCGAAGAAATCGCCGTCCCCGAGCGAGACCTGCACCGCGCCACCGCCTCGCTTGGCCGCGTGGCGCGTGCGGGCGTGGTCCAGCAGCACGCGCCGCATCATCTGCGCGGCGATGGCGAAGAACTGCGTGCGGCTCTCCCAGCGCGCATCCTGCTGACCGCCGAGGCGCAGCCACGCCTCGTGCACGAGTGCCGTCGGCTGGAGGGTGTGTCCCTCATGCTCGCGACGCAGCACGAGCTGCGCCTGGCGGCGAAGCTCCGCGTACACGAGCCGGACGAGGGACTCGCTGGCCCCAGCGTCGCCCGCACCCCACGCGCGCAGAAGCTCGGTAACCCCCGCCACCCCCGGCCGCGCGGCCCCGTGGGGCTCGGCGCCGGGCGCAGGGGAAGTCGGTGGTGGGAAATCACTTGGCGTGATCGGCATGGTCATTCTGGTCGACCGGGCATGGGGCGTTCCCCGCGATGGAACGCGCGGTCGTGATTGGGTTGAGCCGGTTTCCGCGCGCTATGGGAAGAGACGCGATGTCCGCCCGTTCCCACCACAGGAGATGCAAATGACTACGCCCCGCCGCCGTGCCTTCGTTTCAATCGCCGCCACCATCATCACACTCGCGCTCGGCGCCTGCGCGAGCGCGCCGTCGCGCCCGACGTCGGGCGGACAGGTGGCGACTGATACTCGTGCGCTGACCATCCGCTTCGACAATATGGCCCGTGCGCGCGTGCACGTGTACCTGATCAGCCCGCAGCACGAGTGGTTTCTCGGCCGGGTCGAGCCTGAAGCGGTCGTGCGCCTGCGGATTCCCGACGCGGCGCTCACCGAA
>JANPKQ010000124.1:0-2784 GCA_031426115.1 Gemmatimonadaceae bacterium
GCGATGGCACGCACCGCCGGATCGGCATGAGAGATAGCATCCCTGAGCGCGTTCACATCGGCGATCCCTTTGGGTTCGACGAGTAGCGCGACGGTCCCGGCAGTGACTCCGCTCTGGGCGTGGGTTCGAACGGGCGCAGACCCAACGAGCCAGCAGACGAGTGCAACGGTTGAAGCCACACGGAATCTGATGCGGTGCGTCTGTTCTGCCTTCATATTTTCCTCGTCGGTGACGGACAGGGGCAACAACGGTGCCGTATGGTGCTCCCCGCGAGAGCGTGACGCAACTCGATTTCCGCGCGATCTGGCCGGACACGCGAGAGCAGGAACACTCGTGGGTCTTCAGCTCTATCGGAATAGATAGTCCCACCTGAAATGGGATAGAGGTCCCCGGCTCATCGCGTGCCTGGGATTCGCCCACCCCAGGTACTTCCGTACGCCAGGCGCTGTTTCGTTCTTGACAACGGCTGAGTCGCACTCATAATGCTCGCGGTTCCCCAGACTCACTCAACACGCTAGTCGCAGGCAGCGCGGCAACCGCGCGGTTCGCGGCGCCAGCGGCGCCGACCCTGTGTTTGTCCGACGACGCATCGACACCCTGATTTACGTGGAGAGCGCACCATGACGAGACAACCGGTCAGAACCCAGCTGCGTGTGTGTCATTCGGCGACGATCCTCGCTGCAGTGTTCGCAATGGCGATGTTGGCTCCGCACGCGGCCCTTGCGTCGAACGACGTGCGGACAGGGCTCGGCGGCAACGAGCCGACGACCGCCGCCGTGAATCCGCTCAGCCCCAATGTCGTCGCCGTGGCACGCGGCCTGACCGTCGCCATCTCCACCGACTTCGGCGTCACCTTCCCGACCACGGTCAACGCGCCCACGAACCCGCCCGTGTACGGGACGATCGCAAGCTGGGGCGGCTGCGGCGACGCGTCGGTCTCCTTCGACTCCCAGGGCCGGCTGTTCCTGAGCTATCTGCTGTGCGGGAACGACAGCGGCGGAAACCGGGTCGACATCTCGGTCTTCGTCCTGCAGATCAACGCGGCGACCGGCACGGCGGTGGGCAATCCGGTCGAGGTCAGTGGGGCGGGGGCGCTCAACAGCGACGACAAGGAATGGATTGTCGCCGATGCGAATCCGAGCAGTCCCTTTCGCGACAATCTCTACGTGGTGTGGACGCGGCTGGCGAGCCCGTCGCAGGTGATGTTCAGTCGATCGACTGACGGTGGACTGAACTGGTCCGCGCCCAGCCAGGTTGACGGCTCGGAGGGCTTTGTCTGGCCGTCGCACATTGCGGTCGCGCCGAACGGGGACCTCTACATCACGTATCACGGCAACACCTGCGGCACCGCCGCCGCTCGGATGTTTGTGCTGCGCGACACCGCGGGTGGCGCCCAGTTCCAGGCGGCCACCGGGTTCCAGAAAACGTCCTTCGCCGCAGCCGTGACGTGCAACGTGCAGTCCGCCGCAGCCAGCGCGATTCCAAATACCACCTTCTGGATGCAGGGGGCCAATCAGGGCTTCGTGGTTCCCGACCCGATCCGCCCCGGACAGATCTACGTCGTCGCCAACGACGATCCGAACGACGACTTCACGACCGGCGACGGGGCCGACGTGATCCTCGCGCGCTCGACCGACAACGGCCTGACCTGGGCTGTCAGCACGATCAGCCACGGACCGGTCGGGACCGTTCAGGCGTATCCCTCCGCCGCGATCGATCAGCTCGGCAACCTCGTCGTCACATGGTGGGACACGCGACGCGGGCTGACGAACGGGGCGGGCACGCTCATGCTGGATCAGTACGCGACGGTCAGTCGTGACGGCGGGGAGACGTTCACCTTTGATTTCCGGATCAGCGATGCCGCATTCGATCCGGATCTGAATGCACCGTGCCGATTTGGCCCGGTGGGCTGTGGCGGCGTCGATGGAGGGCCGAACACCCTGCGCATCGGCGAGTACAACGGCACCTCGGCGGCGGACGGCATCGGCTACGCGATCTGGACCGGCAACACCGGCACCACCCCGCCCTCAGGGAATCAGACGACCTACTTCGATGCCTTCTCCATCCTCGGCGCGTTTGCCGATCCGATGGAGCCCAACGACTCGTGGGATCCTGGCGTGGCGTCCGTGCTGGGCATGTTCGGCAGCTATAACCAGCAGAACCTGACCATTCACTCCGACACCGACGAGGACTTCTTCAAGGTCGTCGCGCTCTCCACAGGCAAGCTGTTCTTCCGCATCAGCTACAACGGGCGGCTGTCCGACCTCGACATCCAGGTCCGCGACAAGTTCAACAATGTCGTTGCGACCTCCACCGGCGGCCTCGACAGCAACAACGTCGAGACGATCGTGCTTCCGGCGGTGGCGGGGGAGGCCTACTACGTGCGCGTGCTCGCGGAGCCGGGGCAGGCGCCGCCGATCAACACCTACGATCTGGACATCATCAACACGCCGGCGCCGACGCCTTTCGGCATCGTGCTGGCGGCGGGGTCCGATACCGGCACGAGCGCGCTCGACAACATCACGAGCCAGCCGCTGCCCACCATCAGCCTGGCCGTCGACCTGAACCCCCTGGCATCTCTCACCTGGTCAGCCGACAACGGCCCGGCAACGCTGGCCGACGACGCGCCGGGATACAAGGTGGATATTTACCGCAACGGCGTGGCGGTCGGGCGTGCGACGCCCGTCGCCGGGCAGCCCGGCATCTTCACCTATACGTTCACGTCGGCGCTCACCGAGGGGCTGAATTTCATCACCGCGCGCGTGGTCATTGTGGACAACTCCG
>JANPKQ010000125.1:0-12620 GCA_031426115.1 Gemmatimonadaceae bacterium
CTCCGTCAGCACTTCGTGTCCTCTTCGTCGCGCCCGGCAAGCCCTCCCCATGCGAGCTTGCGCCGGAGTCGCGAGAAGAACGTCCACTCCGAGAAGCGCACGAGCAGCACCGGGTTGGGAGACCGCCGGACGAGCAGCGTCTCCCCGGGCCCGAACGTCGTTCCTACCTGGCCATCCACCGTGATGAGCAACTCGTCAGGGGCATTCACCGCCTGCACCATCACTTCGCTCGTCGGCGGGAGCACGACCGGTCGGATCGCCAGCGTGTGCGGAGAGATCGGCGAGAGAACAATGCTCTCGACCGTCGGAACGACGATCGGGCCACCGGCCGACAGGCTATAGGCGGTCGAACCGGCCGGCGTGGAGATCACGATGCCGTCGGCCGAGTAGGTGGCAATGAGCTCTCCATCCACCGACACACGCAGCCCCACGACTCGCGCGAAGCCACCCTTGTGAAGCACCGCGTCGTTGAGCGCCGTCCAGCGCTCGCGCTCCCGTCCCTGGTCGTCGAGCGCAACAACGTCGAGCATCATGCGACGCGCGGCCTGAAAATCCCCTGCGGCAACGCGGTGCAGCGACGCCTCCATCTCATCGATGCCACAGCACGTCAGGAATCCGAGCCGCCCGAGATTGATCCCAAGCATTGGCACCTGACGACCCGCGAGCAGGCGCGCGGCGCGCAGCATCGTGCCGTCGCCGCCGAGGGTGAGGAGGAGGTCGAGGTCATCCAGCGACTCCAGCGGCGCACCGCCGGGCGCGAACTCCACGAGCTCGTCCTCGAACGAAAGGCTGAAGTCCAGAATTGGCGCCAGCGTCGCGAGTGTCTGCAACACCTCGGGCAGGCCGCGATAGCCGCGGTGTCCCACCACTCCAACGCGCATCACCCGGCGATAGCCCCGCTCTCGTGCAGCGCCCGAACTCGATCTGCAATCCCATCGGCATCGAGCCCGATCAGCGCGAGCTGCCGCGGGCGGGGTGCCTGCTCGATGAAGCGGTCCGGGATGCCGTGCGCCGTTACCCGCACCGATGGATCCAGTCGCGCCACCACGGTAGAGATGTAAGCGCCGAATCCGTTCACGACCGTGCCCTCCTCCACGACCAGGAGCTGATGATGCTCCGCCATGATCGCGGCGAGCGCGACCTCATCGTGCGGCTTGAGAAAGCGGCAGTTGACGACGGTGATGTGCAGCCCTTCGGCGGCGAGGGTCTCAGCGGCGGCGAGGCTCGCGAGGACCATTGTGCCAACGGCAAGGACCGCGACCTCTCCCCCGCGACGGAGCACTTCCCATGTCCCGTACGGCGTCGCCGCGATCTCCGACATCGGCGGAGCAGTATCCGGAGCCGCATCGCGGGGGTAGCGCAACGAGAAGGGTCGGTCATGGTCAACACCCGCGCGGAGGAGCGCGAGCATCTCCGTACTGTCCTTCGGGGCGGTGACGGTCATCTCCGGGACGGCGAGCATGTAGGCAATGTCGTAGATGCCCATGTGGGTCGGGCCATCATCTCCCACGACGCCGGCGCGATCCATTGCGAAGACGACCGGCAGGTGCTGAATGGCGACATCGTGGATGATGTTGTCGTAGGCACGCTGGAGGAACGTCGAGTAGATCGCGCACACCGGCTTGAGGCCGCGCGTCGCGAGGCCCGCAGCAAATGTCACAGCGTGGCCTTCGGCGATTCCGCAGTCGAAGAATCGTTCCGGATGGGCTTTCGCGAAGATGTTGGTGCCCGTCCCGGTGTCCATGGCTGCCGTGATGGCGACGACATCCTTCCGCTCCGCCGCGAGTGCGGTGAGCCCGTTGCCAAACACCTGGGTGTACCCGGGGTTCGCCGTGGACGGTTGGCGCTGCTTGCCCGTCGCGGGGTCGTGGCCGGGCGGAAGCGCGTGCCACTTCTGCTGGTGAGCGCCCGCAGGAAAGCCGCGCCCCTTCTCGGTAATGACGTGTACCAGCCGTGGACCCTTGAGGTCGCGCACGGCGGTGAGCGTATCCACGAGCACGTCGAGGTCGTGGCCGTCGATCGGGCCGAAGTAGCGGAATCCGAGTTCCTCGAACAACACGCCCGGTGTCAGGAAGTTCTTGACGCTCTCTTCCCACTTCCGGACGAGCGTCGCGACACCCGCGAGCGGCGCGGGTACGTTGTCCACGACGGTGCCGATCGCCGTGCGAAGACGGTTGTAGAGCGGGTTGCGCTGGACGGAGACGAGGTACTTGGACATCGCGCCGACGTTCGGCGCGATCGACATCTCGTTGTCGTTGAGGATGACGACGATATCACTGTCGGATGCGCCGGCGTTGTTCAGCCCTTCGTAGGCGAGACCGCAGGTCAGGGCGCCGTCGCCAAGGATGGCGACGACCTTGAACGTCTCGCCCTTGATGTCGCGGCCCGCCGCCATGCCGAAGGCGGCCGAGATCGCGGTGGCGGCGTGGCCGGCGCCGAACGTGTCGTAGTCGCTCTCGTTCCGCTTGAGGAACCCCGAGATGCCGTTCTCCTGGCGCAGCGTTTCCATCTCGCTCGAGCGGCCCGTGAGGATCTTGTGCGGGTAGCCCTGATGCCCGACGTCCCAGACGATCTGGTCGCGCGGCGTGTCGAAGACGCGATGAAGGGCCACCGACAGCTCGACCACCCCGAGGCCGGCACCGATGTGGCCCCCGGTGCGCGAGCAGACATCGATGAGACGTTCGCGGACGGCGGACGAGAGCTCGCGAAGCTCGTCTCGCGACATTCCCTTCAGGTCAGCGGGCGAGCGCACTCGGTCGAGAATGGACATAGGCACCAGGTTGAGACACCGAAATATGCTACGAGCGCCGCTCCACGGTGTAGCGGGCGAGGCGTTCGAAGTGCTGCGTGAGCAGCCCCGCCTCACGAAGCGCTCCACACCCCTCCTCCACCAACGCGGCGGCACGCTGGCGGGATCCTTCTACCCCGAGGAGCGCCGGATAGGTGCTTTTCTGCAGCGCCCTGTCCCGTCCGGCGGTCTTCCCGATCTGGTCCGTCGTCGCGGTTTCGTCGAGAAGATCATCGGCGATCTGGAAGGCCAGTCCGATCGCTCGCCCGTAGCAGTCGAGCGCGTCCACCTGCGCTGGCGCAGCCCGCGCGGCCAGCCCTCCGAGGCGCACCGAGGCCCGGATGAGCTCCCCGGTCTTCGCGTGATGGATTCGCTCGAGTTGCTCGAGCGTGAGGACCGACCCTTCGCCTTCGAGATCGAGCACCTGACCTCCGATCATCCCGCCGGCCCCGGCCGCGCGCATCAGCGTCGCGACGAGGTGTCCGCATTCCGCTTCCGACAGCCCCAGCGCTCGCCCGCCGTTGTATGCGCAGCGAGCACCGAGGGGCACCATGGCGAGCCCCGCCGCCGTCGCAGTGCGAACGCCATGGATCCGATGAACGGTCGGCCGGCCGCGCCGCATGTCGTCGTCGTCCATGCACGGGAGGTCGTCATGCACCAGTGAATACGCGTGCACGACCTCGACGGCCACCGCGAGCTGCATCGGATCGCCCTCGCCGCCGGCCGCCCGGTAGGCCTCGAGCAGCAACCGGGCACGCACCCGCTTCCCCTCGCCCATGAGGCTGTACCGGATCGCCTGCGCAATCGGCTCCGCGGTGTCGGCGAGGTATCGATCGCAGGCGGCGGTCAGCGCCGCGTCGATCGCCGTCCGCTCGCCGGGAGCGACGGCGCTATGCGCCTCGGCCACGAAACTCCGGGAGATCGAAGCTGCCGTCGGTCCGCTCGACGAGCGATCGAACCTGGGCCTCGGCCTTCGCGAGCTCCACGCTCGCCGCCCTGAGGCATTCCACGCCTTCCTCGAAGAGTTTCAGCGCGCGGGCGAGGGCCACGTCATCTCCCTCCAGCTCTCCAACGATCTCCTCGAGCCGCGCGAGCCGGGACTCGAATGTCACGCGACGCGGCTCCCATCGGAACCAGGTACCCCGCCGGGATGGACGCGATTCGTGGTGGCGTCGACGAGACCATCGCGCAACAGGAGCTGGAACGGTTGGCCGGGAACGAAGCCATTCACCGACGCCAGCGTTTCACCTCGCTCGTCGCGCGCGGCTGCGTAGCCTCGCGCGAGCGTGGAGAGCGGGCTCAGGTCATTGAGGCGGGCGGCGGCGTGACGCATGCGAACGGTCCCGCCATCGAGCGCACCCTCGACGCCAGCGCGCAGGCGATCCCGCGAGTCGGTCATTGACCGCCGCGCCCATTCGATCCGTCCCACCATCGCGTCCCCGAGGCGCGCCGAGGCCATGGCAATCGCTGCGCGGAGGTCCTCCATCATCGGCACCGCGCACTCTGCTGCGGCCGAGGGCGTCGCCGCGCGCACATCCGCCACGAGGTCGCAGATGGTGGTATCGATCTCGTGGCCGACCGCGGAAATGGTGGGGATCGGGCACGCAGCGACAGCGCGCGCAAGCCGCTCATCGTTGAAGGCCCAGAGGTCTTCCCGTCCCCCACCACCACGGCCGATGATGACCACATCGGCATCCCCCCACCGCGCGACGCGCTCGAGCGCGTCACACAGCTCGTCGATCGCTCCGTCGCCCTGCACGCGCGCGGCAACGACCACGATCTCGACGAGCGCGCAGCGTCGGCGCGCAACGGCGACGATGTCGCGAAGCGCCGCACCGTCCGGACTCGTGATGACGGCGATGCGCCGCGGGAATGCCGGGAGGGCCCGTTTGCGACTCACCGCGAGCAGTCCGTCGGCGTCGAGGCGCGCGCGTGTCCGCTCCATCGCTTTCCGCCACAGACCGTCGCCTTCGGCGTCCATCTGCCGCACGGTCAGCCGGACATCCCCGCGTGCAGCGTAGAACGAGAGCTGGCCCAGCGCGACGACCTGCATGCCCTCGTCCGGGGGCGCGGGGATGCTACGCTGATCGCGCGACCACACCACGCACCGGAGCTGGGCGGCAGCGTCACGAAGGCAGAAATACCAATGCCCGTTGCGGTGGGCCTTGAAGTCGGTGATCTCCCCGCGGATCCACACGGGCATGAACGCGCCATCGAACACGGCCTTCGCCATCTCGGCGAGTGCCGAGACAGGGACCGCGGATTCCGGCGTTGTCCCCGGAGGTGCCTCGATGTCCGGAGCGCGCGCTCGGCGAGGCGGTGGGGGCGACGGCTCGGCGACCTCGCCGCGCCCGTCCGTGAAGGGCCACGAAAACAGCTCGGGCTCGATGGCCCCCGCGCGCCGCGCCGAGACCGGTCGCCGCTTGTTCATGACGCGATCTGCGAGGCCGCCTTCACGGTATTGCGCAGGAGCATCGCAATGGTCATCGGGCCAACGCCGCCGGGCACCGGCGTGATTCGCGACGCGACCGCACGCACTGCATCGAAGTCCACGTCGCCGACGATGCGATAGCCACTCTTGGCCGCGGCGTCGGTGACGCGATTGATCCCCACATCGATGACGACGGCGCCCGGCTTCACCATCTCCCGCGTCAGCACGCCGGGGCGGCCGGCAGCGGCCACGATGAGATCCGCGCGGCGGGTATGAGCTGCGAGGTCGCGCGTGTGTCGGTGGCAGACGGTGACCGTCGCGTTTGCGCCGGTCCGATCCTGAACGAGAAGCGCTGCCATCGGCTTGCCGACAATGTTGCTGCGCCCGATGACGACGCATTCCATCCCGCGCGTGTCCACACCGCTGCGCACGAGCATCTCCTGGACGCCGGCGGGCGTGCAGGGCGCGAAGCCATCGGTCTCGCCAATCAGCAGCTTCCCGACGTTCACCGGATGAAACCCATCCACATCCTTGTCCGGTCGAATGCGGCGTACGACGGTGTCGGGGTCGATGTGCTTCGGGAGGGGCATCTGGACAAGGATGCCATGCACCGCGGCGTCAGCGTTGAGCTTGTCAATGAGCGCGAGGAGCTCGGCTTGCGGGGTCGATGCCGGGAGGCGGATCGTTTCGCTCGTCATCCCGGCCTCGTCGCAGGCCTTGCCCTTCGACCGGACATAGACCGCGCTCGCCGGATCGTCACCGACGAGCACGACGGTCAATCCGGGCGTGATTCCCCGCTCCCGCAGCCCTGCGACATCGCGTGCGACGTCCGCGCGCACGCTCCGCGCGATCGCCGCGCCATCGATGAGCTCAGCGGGCAAAGTCCACCGCCCTCGTCTCGCGGATCACTACCACCTTGATCTGCCCCGGATACTGGAGCTCGGTCTCGACACGGCGCGCGATCTCCTCCGAGAGTGCCGCGCTCCGCGCGTCATCCACATCGTCCGGCATCACGATGACCCGGATCTCACGCCCCGCCTGGATGGCGAACACCTTGTCCACGCCACGATAGCTCGAGGCAATGCGCTCGAGGCCCTCGAGGCGCTTCACGTACGTCTCGAAGGCCTCGCGCCGCGCACCTGGTCTCGAGCCCGAGATCGCGTCGGCGGCCTGGACGAGTACCGACACCTCGCTCTCGTGGGGAACGTCGTCGTGGTGGGCCGCAATGCAGTTCACCACCAGCGGATGCTCCCCGTATTTGGTCGCGACCTCGACGCCGAGCTGGACGTGCGTCCCCTCGTGCTCGTGCGTCAGGACCTTTCCGATGTCGTGGAGCAGGGCCCCGCGCTTGGCCATGGAAACATCGAGCCCAAGCTCCGCCGCCATGATTCCGGCGAGGTATGCCACTTCCTTCGAGTGGTTCAGGATGTTCTGGCCGTAGCTCGTGCGCCACCGCATGCGTCCGATGAGCTTGATGATCTCGAGGTGCAGGCCGTGGATGCCGGTCTATACGCCGCCTGCTCCCCGGTCTCCTGGATCGTCGCATCGACCTCCTTCCGCGACTTGGCGACGACTTCCTCGATGCGGCCCGGGTGGATCCGGCCGTCGGCAACGAGCTTTTCGAGCGACAGGCGCGCGACCTCGCGACGAACCGGGTCGAAGCACGAGACCACGACCGTGTCCGGTGTGTCGTCGATGATGACGTCGACGCCGGTCGCGAGCTCGAACGCGCGGATGTTCCGGCCTTCCCGCCCGATGATGCGTCCCTTCATCTCGTCATTGGGGAGCGACACGGCGGACACGGTGAGCTCCGCCGTATGCTCGGCGGCAATGCGCTGGACCGCGAGGGCGACGATCTTCTTCGCTTCGCGATCGGCGTTCCGCTTCGCGGTCTCGCGAATCTCGCGGATGCGATTGGCGGCATCGGCGCGGGCTTCCTCTTCAAGGCGCTGGATGAGCTCCGCCTTCGCATCCTGGGCGGACATTCCGGCGAGCTGCTCGAGCTTTCGCCGTTCCTCGCCGACCATCTTCTCAAGCTCCTCCTCGCGAGTCGCGACGATCTTCTCCTTCCGGCCCAGCTCGCTCGCGCGCTTCCCGACTTCCTTGTCGCGCTGGTCGAGGACGTCGAACTTGCGATCGAGGACGACATCGCGCTCCTGGACGCGCTTTTCCTCGCGTTCGACCTCCTCACGGCGCCTGCGGGCCTCGAGCTCCCACGCCTCGCGAAGCTTGATCAACTCTTCCTTCCCGGACACCACCGCGCTCTTGCGCAGCGTATCCGCTTCACGCTCAGCCTCGCCGAGAATTCGCTTGGAGGTCTCCTCGGCCGTGGACTTGGACTGCGCCTGGAGTGTTCGCTCGGAGCCCTGTCCCAACCGCCTGCCGAAAAAGAAGAAAGCCACGGAGGCGAGTACAACCAAAACGCCCAACGCGGCATTGATCGCGGTTGCAGTCATGTTGATCTATGCTCCAGCGGGGCATCATCCGCCTCGCAGATGGAAGAACACGACCGGCCGGCGGCTCACTGAGCACGCGCCCGGGCGGCACCGACGCAGGGCACCGAGTGGGGCGCTAACCTCAGCGAACGCTTGAACCTACGGGCTGATCGCGAGTCAAGGGCAACGTACCCCGCAGCATATGAAAAGGCAAACGATTGCGGCTGGGCGCGACGTACTGCCGCGCGGCTCTTCAGCCTCCGCTGCCCCGCTTTGCGGGCGGCAGCCAGCGGCGGACATCGGCGGTCAGTCGCCGGGTGGACGCGGCGAGCTCGGCGGACTGCTCGCGTGCCTTGAACAGCTCATCCGTGATCTGGAGAGCCGCGAGGATCGCGGCCTTGTGAGACTCCACCATATTCGAGCCGCCCAGGATCTTTCGAATGGACTGGTCGACGTAGGCGGCCACGGCCTGCGCATGCTCGGGTGTGGCTTCGCTGCGCAGCGTGTACTCCTCGCCGACGATCGACACTTTCACGACGTTCTTCTTTACCGTCATCGCTCGACCCCACGCACGTGTTGCTGTCGGAGGAAACGCACCCGCTCCAGCATGTCGCGGGTCCGCGCGGTCGCTTTCTCGAGTCGGGTGCGAAGCGCGGTATTCTCGCGCTCGAGCTTCGACATCGCCGCGCTGGAAACCGGGGTGCCATCGCTCGCCCCCTCGAGCTCCTTCACCCTCGTCTCGGCGACCAGCGCGCGCTTCCTGAAGCTCGCGAGCTCATCGCCCAGATGGCGAACGAGTTGCTCCAGCTCGTCGAAGGCGCCGATGGCTTCAGCTTGATGTTCGGTGTCGGACACGCAGTTCGTTCTCCAGTATTCGCAACAGCTTGTCCCGTCGACCCTCTACTTCCTTGTCACGTAGAGTGCGGTCGGGATGCCGGAAGGTCAACCGCCACGCAATACTCCGGTGGCCGTCGGGAATGCCCGCTCCGCGGAACTCGTCGAACAGGTCGAGGCGTTCGAGCAGTTCTCCGGCCGAGCGACGAATCACGGCTTCGACCTCCGCCGCGCTCGTCCCAATGGGCACGAGCAGCGCCAGATCGAGCTCGGCGGCCGGCGTTGCCGGGATTGCCTGAAACCTTGGTGCGCGCCCACGCGAATCTGCTCCAGCCGACACGGCGACGGCCGGGTCCATGGGCGCGCCGGAGACCCGAACCTCGACGCCGAATGCCGGGCTCGCCCACACCGGCGCATCGAGCGGGAGTTGCCGAACGGCGCCGACGAGGGTTCCATCGACCTGGATGTCCCAAAGATTCCCGGCCGAACCCGCTTGCATCGCGATCTGACGACCAGGGAAGGCTGCCGACGCGAGGATCCCTGCCAGCCCCTTTGCATCCCATGCATCGATCGCCGGCGGCTTGGGTTCCGTGAAATGCGGCGGCCGGCGCAGGCCCATGATGATCGCGGCCGCGCTCACCGACTCGACGGGAAGCTCGCCGGTGCCGGGCTGGAACACCGCCCCAACCTCGAAGAGCCGGATGTTGCCCTCCATCCGTGCCAGGTTGTGCTCTGCCCTCCGGCCGAGGGTGTCGAGGATCGATGTGCGAAGGTACGCCTCGTCTTCGGCGAGCGGATTGCTCACCCTGACATGGCCCGCCTCTGCGCCCTTGACGAAAGGCATCGGTCTGGCCTCGAACAGGCCCGCGGCGACCAGCGCGTCGCGCACGCTACGGACGATGCGCGCGAGCGGTGAATCCGCCGTCGTCCCCGGCCGATAGGGGCGGATCTCGTCGGGGAAGGAGTCGAAGCCGCGCAGTCTGGCGACCTCCTCGATGAGGTCGACCTCGCGCGCGATGTCACGACGCCATGACGGAGCCGTCACTTCCAGCGTCGCGCCCTGACGCTCCGCGGTGAACCCGATCCGGCGGAGCAGGTCTGCGCACTCCCCGGCCAGGATCGAGACGCCAAGCAGGCGAGTGACCCGGTCCGGGCGAAGCACGAGCGTCACCGGAGTCGAGGGACGGGGATGGACATCGACTGCCCGGCCATCGGCCGTGCCTCCCGCCAACTCGGTGAGGAGTGCCACGGCGCGCGCGAGCGCGCGAGGCTGCAGTTCGGGATCGACGCCGCGCTCGAAGCGATAGCTCGCGTCGGTGTTGAGCCCAAGCGCCTGGCGCGTCGCACGAACCCGACGAGGGTCGAACAGCGCGACCTCGAGGAAAATGTCGCGAGTCTCCGGACCGACCTCACTGGTCGATCCTCCCATCACACCTGCGATGGCCTGCGCCGCCTGTGCATCTGCGATCACGGTCATCTCGGGAGTCAGCGTGCGCCGCGTTCCGTCGAGGGTCGTGATCGCCTCTCCCGGTGCGGCGCGGCGAACGATCACCGCCGGGCCCGCGAGCCGTGCCAGGTCGAAGGCGTGCATGGGTTGCCCCATCTCGTGCATCACGTAATTCGTGATGTCCACGACGTTATTGATCGAGCGGGATCCCACTGCCTCCAGCCGGCGCACGAGCCACGACGGACTTGGTCCGACGGTGACGCCGCGAACCACGGCACCCATGTACCGGGGCGCCCCGTCGGGATCATCGATGCGCACCGACACGCCGGCGGTCGTTCCTTCCCTGTCAACGGACTCCTCGCCCGATGCCGCGTCCGCCGTGGGATCGGCGCCGGCCAGCGCGATCCCCGTCGCAGCGGCGACTTCGCGCGCGACGCCAAGGTGTGAAAGGAGATCGGGGCGGTTCGGGGTGACGTCGATGACGAGACGCGTGTCGCCGACAGGGAGCGCGTCGAGGAATGGCGTGCCCGGGGGGACGTCCACCTGGAGCTCGAGGATGCCATCGTGCTCGGCGCCCAGTCCGAGCTCGCGCGAGGAGCACAGCATCCCATTCGATGTCGCGCCCCGGATCTTTCGCTTGTCGAGCTTCAGGCCGCCAGGCAATACGGTGCCGACCGGGGCGAAGGGATACAGCTTCCCCTGAACGACGTTCGGCGCACCGCACACGACATCGAGGAGCTCTCCACCGCCGGCGTCAACTTTCGTGACCCAGAGGTGATCGGAGTTCGGATGGCGCGCTGCCTCCACGACCCGGCCGACGACGATCCCCGCGAGGTCCGCCCGCAGGGCAACGACCTCGTCCACGGTTGCGCAGCGCGACGTGATGAGGTCACGAAGCTCGGCCGGCGACAGCGTCACCGGCACGAGGGAGCGGAGCCATTCGTAGGAGAGGTTCATCGCGCGAGCTGCTGCAGGAAGCGCATGTCCGTGTCGTAGAGGAGCCGGATGTCGGGAATGCCGTATCGCTGCATCGCGATGCGGGCTGGTCCCATGCCGAAGGCCCAGCCGCTGTATCGCTCGCTATCCACACCCGCGGCGTCGAGCACCGCAGGGTGTACCATGCCTGAGCCCATGATCTCCATCCACCCCGTCTGCTTGCACCCGGAGCATCCCGACCCGCCGCAGAGCTGGCACTGGACGTCCATCTCCGCCGACGGCTCGGTGAACGGGAAGTAGCTCGGACGGAAGCGCGTCCGGATCCGGCCGAAGAACCGCTGCGCGAAGTGCGTCAGCGTCGCCTTCAGGTCCACGAA
Source organism: Gemmatimonadaceae bacterium (assembly GCA_031426115.1). GTDB lineage: Bacteria > Gemmatimonadota > Gemmatimonadetes > Gemmatimonadales > Gemmatimonadaceae > JANPKQ01. Next base: position 11,249 of record JANPKQ010000125.1, read on the forward strand.
GCTGATGCCCTCATCGACAGCGAGCCCTTCGACCTGCGCGAACATCGGCGCATGCGACGCGTCGAAGAAGTCACGACGATAGACGTTGCCGGGGATGAGCACCCGAATGGGCGGCGGATACTTCTGGAGCGTGCGGATCTGCACTGGCGACGTATGCGTGCGGAGAAGCGCGCCCTCGCCGAGGTAGAGGGTATCGTGCATGTCCATCGCCGGGTGATCCGCCGGGAAGTTCAGCGCCGTGAAGTTGTACCACGGCGTTTCCGCCTCGGGCCCGAGCGCCACGGTGAACCCGAGCTCGCGGAAGATCTCCTCGATCTCATCGATGACGAGCGACACGGGGTGCGCCCCGCCGCGCCACGCCTGACGCGCGGGCATCGACGCATCGAGCCCCGGTCCGGCCGGCATGGCCGCCGCGAGCTTCGCGCGCGCCGCCTCGAGAGCGGCTTCGAGCGCCTGCTTGACGCGGTTGACGGCGGCCCCCGCCTCGCGGCGATCGACCTGGTCGAGCCCCGGGAGCGAGGCCATGAGGCTCGACAGCTGCCCGCTCTTCCGCCCGACCAGGGCGTTGCGCGCAGCGGTGAGGGAGTCGGGCGAGTCCGCCACGGCAACCGCAGCAAGGCCGTCCTGCTCCAGGCGCCGGGCAGCGTCGAGGAATTCCGTTAGGGACATGAATGGTGACGGGTAGGAAGGACAAACGAACGAGCGGCGACGACAATGACCCTGGGTCACGCCGTCGCCGCTCCGCGTCATGTACGCGTCGGGCGCGTGCGCGCGCCCTGTGTCGGTGCGAGCGCTAGGCGGCCGAGAGCGCGGAGCGCGCCTTCTCGGCGAGCGCGGTAAACGCCTGCGGGTCGCGCACGGCGAGATCGGCCAGATTCTTCCGGTCGACTTCGACGCCGGCGAGCTTGAGGCCGTTCATGAAGACGCTGTAGCTCATCTCGTTCTGACGGGCTGCGGCGTTGATGCGAATCACCCAGAGGCGGCGGAAGTCGCGCTTCTTGTTCTTGCGATCCCGGTACGCGTATACCCAGCCGCGCTCGACGGTCTCCTTCGCGGCCTTCCACAGCTTGCTCCGGGCGCCGAAGGCACCACGGGCCGCCTTCATCACCTGCTTCTTGCGCTTCAGGCGCGCGACGTTCGATCTGACGCGAGGCATGGTCGCTCTCCCTTAAGCCTGGATCAGGCGCTTGATGTTCTTGATTTCGCCCGGCGTCTTGATCGTCGTCGCCTGACGCAGGCGCCGCTTCCGCTTGGACGTCTTCTTCGTGAGGATGTGGCTCTTGAACGCCTTCAGGCGGCGCACCTTTCCCGTTCCGGTCAGGGAAAAGCGCTTCTTCGCGCCCTTGTGGGTCTTCATCTTCGGCACTGTAAC
>JANPKQ010000126.1:0-5394 GCA_031426115.1 Gemmatimonadaceae bacterium
CCGATGTTTCGCGACGTCATGACCCGACTCGTCACCACAAAACGCGGATCACCTTCGATCGCGCGTCGCACGAAGGTGGATTGCCACGACGGCCGCGGATCGAAGAACAGCACGGCCCACCGTCGGTCCTCGACATCGACGACGACATCGGCCGTCGCCGGCGCACTCGCCGCGTTCGCAACCCTGGCGGTGATCCGCAGGGGCAGGGCGCCCACGGCCGTCGGGACGAGAGTTAGATCATACTGATCCACCTCATCGACTCGCTCGACGGTCCGCGTGATTCGATCGATGAGCAGGTCGCCACGGTGCAGGCTCACCTCCAGCCGACCTCCGCGCGCACCCGTCGCCCGCGTCCGCACGACGATCGATGTGCGAGCCTCGACCGGTGCACGGCCCGGCGCGCTCACTTGCTCGATCGTCACGGCCGAACCTTCCTCGTGAGACGTCACGGCGATCACCGGCGTCGCAAGATCGGCGATCGACACCGGCAGCCGGTTCCCGACGAGCACCGTCCCCGCCGCACCGGAGAACGGACCGTCGACCAGTGCGAAGTCGCCATCGAGCTCCGCGCGGACGCGCCGCAGGAGCGAGCTATCCCTCGCGCTGCCCGCGACGACGGCGACCTCGGGCCGCGTGCGGCGCATCGTCGTTACCCCCGGATCGAACGCGCCAGCGACCGCGATGAGAATCGCGACGGTTCGAAATGCGGCCGGCACAGCTCGCGCATGCACGGCGCTCACCGCGCGCCACCGGGCCGCCGGAGTGCATCCACCAGTGCGCCCTCGAGCCGCTGCACATCGCCGGGCACGCCGCGTTGCGGCGCTTTCACAAGGGCGGTGCGAATCACGGCACCAAGCCGGAGGGCAGCGCTGTCGAGTGACGCACGCGCGTCGGCAAGCCGGTCGGTCGCCATCGCCTCCGCGGCGTCGGCGAGCTGCGCGGAGATGGCCTGAAGCGCCTCCGACGAGGGATCCACACGCAATACCCGTTCGGCGACCGCGGCCGCGCGCGCTCCCCGTGCGGCCGTCGCCGGCCCCTCATCGTTCGCGAGCTCCGCAATCTCCGCCAGCGCGCCACGCAGCGCGACGACGCGTGCATCCGCCGGCGCGTCGGCAATCGGGCGCACATCCCGGCCTGCATCGGTGAGCGCGCCGGTGAGCCGCCGCGTGAGGTCGAGCCGCTCGCGCTGGGTGAGGGCGCGCAGGATGTAGCGCGTGCGCGAGAACGCACGCTGGAGATGCTCGAGCGCGAGCCGCTCATCCTTCAACGCGCTGTCCACCTCGACATCGACGAGGCGGCTCGACGCATCGCTCATTGAGCGAATGGCGCGCACGAGCTCGACCCGCCCGCGATTCGCGAGGCGGCCCGCAAGAATGTCGTCGCTGGCCTCCGCCTCCTCTTCCTCATTGAGCTCGGTGATCCCTGCCTCGCCGCCCGTTACCTCCTGCGCGAGCTCCCCGCCCATCATGAACACGAACTCGGCTCGCACGGTGCGCTGCTCCGCCGCGATGTTCCGCGCCTCCTCGGCGAACGCGTCCGCGCTCATCGCCCCGCGGCGCTCGAGGAGGCGCTCTGTCTTGAGGATCACCATCTGCTGGCTGACGGCGTTGCGATCCAGGTCATCGTCCACGGCAAACCCCTCCGACGCGATGGCGCCCGGTGAGGTGATCTCGACGATGAACGCATCAGACTCCGTCGGCACCGCGCCGGGCCGCTGGTCAGTCGCGACGCCTCGATAGACAACGACATCTCCCGCCTCGAGGCTCAGCGCACCCAGCACCAGTGAGCCACGCGCCGACCACGTTCGAGCATCGCCGCGGGTGATGGTGACCGGCACTTCCCCATCGGTGAAGGTGAATCGCTCGTCCGACCCGGAGACCTTCGTGTAGCGGAGCTTCAGCGATGCGAGCGCGATATCGTCATCGGCCTCGATGACGACGGCGAGAGTGCGGCGGGCACCGGTGAGGAAGAGATCGCGCCCCGGAGCAGTGACCCGCACTCTCGGCGCACGATCGGGCGTCACGCTGAGACCGATCAATCGGCGAACACCCGGCGTTCCGTCGGAGGCGACGGGCTCGATCGAGATGAAGCCGTCAGCATCGGCGGCCACCTCTGCGGAAAACGATCCATTTCCGGTCGACGCGAGTCGCTGGCTGCCACCAACCGTCTCGATATTCAACGCGGCGGCCGTCGCATCAACCGTCAACCGGACGCGACTCCCCGCAAGCGCCGCGATGCGTGCGGGATCGCGCAGCGTTTGCGATGGCCGGTTCGCGTAGACGGGCGGCGCGACCGTCACCTCGATGCCACCGATCGCCACCGCCTCGATGGGAATGCTTACGGGCGCCGACGACAGCCCGGGACGGGCGACGACCGCGACGAGCGCCAGCGCGAGGAGCCCGGCGCCCCCGCCGAGCGCGAGAATCGCGCGCCGCGCGGGAAAGAGCGATGCGGCATCGAGCGTTCTTACGGTGCGCGTGGCTTCCCGCAGCACGAGCGCGCCGATCTCCGGACGAGTTGTCGTCCGTGCATCGAGCATCTCCGCCGCGGTGACCACGACGTTGCGGCACTGCGGCGCGCGGCGCTCGATGAGCGTCGCGACGTTTCGCCGATGGCGCGCGGTGATGGCCAGTGCGGTGAGGCACCCAATGGCGCCGAGCACGCCTCCGACCGCGAGTGCGGGCACCAGTGCGCCATCTGCCCTCCACCGCCAGGCCGCGATGAGCGCGGCGACGGCAAGTCCCACGGCCGCGCCCTCGGCCGCCGCAAGCCAGGCGATGCGCTGACTCACCCGCGACAGGAAGGCGCGAAGCGCCGACGACTCAGGCCGCGCGCTCACGCACCATCTCCTGCGCTGCCGACGTGCGGCGCGCGCGGCGCATCCATGTCTCTACGGCGAGCAGGACGAGCGCGAGACCCCAGAGCCAACGTCCATCGGAGCCACCACCCCGCGCATCAGCGGCGGCGTCCGCTGCCGGTTCGCGCCGCCAGCGCGCCAGCGTCGCCTCGGCGAGCGTCGCAGGCTCGATCTCGCCGATCGCGCGCACGTCAGACGATGCTCGCAGCGCCGCGGAGATCACCGCGGCGGAGAGCAGACTTCCCGCAGGCGCGACCGGGATGAGGATCAGTCGCTCGGCGCCGTCAACCGTGCCGGTCGTCGCGAGCACGACGGTAAACCCATCGTCCGTGCGCGCGACACTGACGTAGGGGGTCGCACCGGGCCCCGGTTCGGACGTCACGTCATCCTGCACGTACGCGTTGGACGCCGCGGCTATGAGCTGCGGATCGCTACGAAGCCGCACGAGGATGTCTCCCTGCCACGGGAGGTTTGGCGGCTTCGCGGCGTCCAGCAACTCGGGAAACAGCGCAGGGCCACCGAATACGATGGCGATCGGACGCCCGGTTGCGGGCGTCGCAGTCGTGATGCTCCGTGCCGCCGCGTGCACCGCAATTGCCTCGGCCCTATCCCGCTCGTGCGCAATGATCACCAGCGAGTCGCGTCCGGCGGGGGCAAGTGCATTCCCGAGGCTCCACTCAACGGCACTGCGTGTCGAGTCCACGGATCCGCGAGCGACAATGGCCGCATTGCCTTGTCGCATGGTCACCTCGACAGTGTCTCGGTTGGCCTCGACATCGATGCGCGCGAGGCCGACACCGACGTCCCCCGGAACCGCCGCCAGATCGACGCTGTCCACGGCGCCGACCTGGAAATCGGAGACGATGACGAGCTCCGCCCGAACATTCCGGGTTGCCAGCCACGCGAGCGCACCCTCCAGCGCGTCGGCCGGAGCAGCCGTCTCGATGATGGCGCTCGTTGCCGCCTCGCTCGCGAGTCGCTGTGCCGTGAGACGTGCGATCTCGAGCGCCGGCGCGCGGGCCGTTCCGTCGGGCGCGGGTCGGCGCATGCTCTCGCTCGTGTCCACGATGATCACCCGCGCTACCGACCGTCCGCCCTCCCGCTGTCGCTCCGCCGTGAGCAGCAGCGGCATAGCCAGCGCAGCGACGGCCGCGGCGATGATTCCCATCCGCACGGCGAGCAACCCGAGGTCGCTGAGTCGGGTACGTCGCGTCGCCATCAACCGCGATGCCTGCACGAACCGGAGCGTCGGGAACCTCGTGATCCGAGCGCTGCTCCGCCCGAGCAGGTGAATGAGGATCGGCACGCCAAGGGCGAGGATGCCGAGCAGGGCCCACGGGTTCTGCCAGATCACCGGAGCTCCTTCAGCGCCGCGTGCCCGGACTGATGCTTTGCGCCGCGGCGGACGAGATAGTCGCGCAGTACCCGCTCCGGCGGTGCGCCGGTGGACATCAGCGAATAGTCCACGCCATCACGGTGAGCCAGCGTCCGGCATCGCTCGAGGAATTCCGCGACCGCGGCGCGATAGCTCTCCTGCACCGCCGTCGAATCGACGAGCCGCCGTTCGCCTGACTCGAGGTCCTCGAGCTCGAGGCCTCCGCTGTAGGAAAAGCGCAGCTCCTCGGGCGACATCACCTGGAGCATCGTGACATCGTGTCCACGGCGCGCCGCGCGCCGCAGCTCGCGCCGCGTCGCATCCTCGGCGTCATAGAAGTCGGATATGACGACCACGACGCCGCGTCGCTTGAGGAGCTCCGCACCTCGCGCGATCGCGCGCTCCGGCTCCCACGCTCCGCGCGGAGCGAGGCCGTCCATGCGAGCGATCAGCGAGCGCAGGTGAGGCCGCCCGGACTTCGCCGGCACGTAGCTGAACGCGCCGTCGGTCATCGTCATCAGTCCCACCGCATCGCCCTGGGCCGAGATGAGGTAGGCGAGGGATGCGGCAATGATCGATGCGTAACGGAACTTCGAGAGCCCATCCTCGGGAAACGCCATCGAGGCGCTCGCGTCGAGCACGATCATCGCCGACATGCTCGTGGTTTCGCGGAACTGTTTCGAGTAGAGCCGGTCGGTCCGCGCGAGGAGCTTCCAGTCCAGGTACTTCAGGTCATCGCCCGCGCGGTACGGGCGATGTTGCTGGAACTCCGCGCTGTAACCGTGGAAGGGGCTGCGGTGTCCGCCCGCGCGCAGCCCCTCGACGACGACTCGCGCCGCGAGCTCGAGGTCATCGACCGCTGCGGCGACCGCGGGGGACAGCGAGGACATCAGCTCACGGTCTCACCGCGTCGAGCAGCCGGCCGATGACGTGGTCGGGCGTGCCGCCATCCCCTTCCGCCTGGAAGTTGAGCCGCACGCGATGCCGCAGCCCCGGCAGCGCGACCGCCGTGATGTCCTCGAGCGCGGGCACGGTGCGTCCATCCCTGAGCGCCATCGCCTTCGCGCCGAGGAGCAGCGCCTGGCCCGCGCGCGGCCCCGCGCCCCAGCGTACCCAGTCGCGCACCGGCGCCGGTGCGCTGGAGTCGGCGGGCCGCGTCGCG
>JANPKQ010000127.1:0-7057 GCA_031426115.1 Gemmatimonadaceae bacterium
AGCGCAGCCGCTGTTCAACCTGCTGCTGCGCCTGAATCGCTTCGGACGGCTCGCGCTTTCTCAGGAGCAGGTCGTCGAGTCGAACTGGATCGGAGCCGCGATCTTCCTCGCCGTGCTGTCGCTCGGCGCGTGCGCGATGTATGGATTCGACGGTCCCTTCCTCACCGCGGCGATGGTGTTCGGGTTCCTCATCATTCCGCTGGCGGGAACGCTGAAAGTCTCACCGGGCCCGTCGCGCACCCGGATGTGGATCTACACCGGCGTCCTGGCGACGCTGGGCCTGGGGTCGCTGGTCAGCGCATTCGGTGCGACGACAGAGAGCGGCAATGGCGGCGGGGCGTTCTTCGGGCTGTTCATCCTCGGGGTGGTGCTCGCGCCGTGGGTGGCGAACTACATGATCATGCGGCGTCCGTCGCGCCGCTGAACGAGGTACACATGTCACGGGCATTTCTGAGAGACGATGCGGAAGGGGAGATGCCCCGCCGCAACTACGGCCTGCCCGAGCGGGACGACCCGGAGTTCGACCGGGTCGCCGCACGTGCGCTTCTCGAGGCAGCCCGCGTCAGCGAGACACAGCTCGCCGAGCGGGCGACCGGGTACTACTGGGGCGAGCCGCGCCTTCGGCCGTACGTCGAAGAATTGCTGGCCGAAGCGGAAGCGTCGAAGGATGAACGACTGGAGCAACTCGCCCGACGGTTCCTCCGGTGAACGAACGCGATCACATCACCTGAGCCTGCGCCTTCACGTGGCCGCCGCGTTCCTCAACATGTCCGCGACGCGCGCATGACCCTTCCGCTCCGCCCAGGCTAGCGGCACAGCCCACGGTGCGCCCGCCGCGAGCGGAGCCGCGCCGCGCTCGAGCAACAGCGCGACCATTTCGGCCCCGCCGCGCCGCGCGGCGACGCCGAGGGGCGTGGAGCGATACTCATCGTCGATCGCGTCGATGTCCGCACCGTGCGCAAGCAGCAGCTTCGCTTTCGCGAGCTCACCCTCGGCGGCCATGTGATGGAGCAGTGTGAACCGGTGCCAGTTCATGTGATCCGGGTCCATCCCGTGCTCGAGCAGGAATGCCGCGGTCGCCTCGTGCTTGAAGTAGTAGTACGGCGCCCATTTCGACACGGGCGGGACGCGTGCGCCGAGTCGCATCAGCATTGCGATGACGTCGTGGCGACCTTCGTTCGCCGGGCCGGCAAGGATGCCGTCGCCCCAACCGGCGTCGTCGCCGTGGATCCACTCGGGGTTGGCACGCAGCAGACTCTCGGCCTCTGAAAGCTTCCCCTCCTGCACGAGCTGCGCGACGCGATCGCGGCCGCCGTCAGAGGTTCGCTGACGGCCGCCGTGGGCGCGGAGCAGCTCCGCCAGCTCCGGATCCTTCCGCTCCGCCTGCGACATCGGTGTGCCGGACGACTCGACGTCGGCATTCGGATCGGCGCCGTGCGCGAGCAGCAGACGCACGATCTCGTGGTGGCGATCGTTCACCGCGATCCAGAGCGACAGCCCGCGTGGCGCGCCCTCCTCGGGCAGGTTCGGATCCGCGCCGTGCTCGAGCAGCTGTCGCGTCATTGCGACATCGCCACGGCGCACGGCCGCGGAGAGCACGCGATGATGACAGCTGTCCTCGAAGTTGGCGAGCGCGCGGTCGCGCGCGAGCGCCTCGCGCACGAACTGCACGTCGCCGCGCAGGGCGGCGATGAAGATCGTGTACTGCGCGCCGTGCGACAGCAGCAGCTCCGCGATCTCCGTGCGGGCCCCCGTCCTCACCTGAAAGAACCAGTTGGGCATCAGTGCGCAATGCACGGGACGGTATCCGTCGCCGCGCACGGCGTTCACATTGGCGCCAGCGCCGACCAGCGTGCGAACGATCTGCAGGTGACCGCTCTTCGCTGCACCGTGGAGCGCCGTGTCGCCCGTTTCGTTGCTGGCTCGTGCGAGCGAGGGGTCGCGGGCGAGCTCCGCCTCGACTCCCGCGAGGTCGCCTCGTCCCGCGGCGGCAATGATCGCCCCCGTCTCGGGCGCGATGGCGAAGCGGCTCGCCAGTCGCCGACGCAGGATGGTCGCCAGCTCCTCGTGGCCGCGATCCTCGGCGAAGGTCAGCAGCGATTCCTTGAAGGGATAGCTGCGGTAGGCCGGATCGGCACCGTGGTCGAGGAGAAACTCGGTGACGTCGCGGTGTCCTTCGCGCACCGCGAAGTGGATCGGCGGCGTGTAGTTGTATTCGACCGTCGCGAGCGCGGGCATGCGCGCCACGAGCTGCTTCACCGTCGCGATGTCGCCCTCGCGCGCAGCGACGAACATGGCGAAGACATCGTCTGCCGGTGCGCTGGTGCCATTGGCGGGCTTCCACTGGCGGCCTGGCGCGAGCTCCACGGGGCGGATGAGCGGACGCAGGACGAACCCGCCGCCGGTGACGAGCTCGACGTGGCGCACCAGCTTTGGCCAGCTCGGGAAGCCGAGCTCGCGAGCGATCGTCAGCTGTGCATCCGCAAGGGTGATTCGATCAGCGGGTGCGCTGCGGCCAATGGCCGTCAGTCGCGAGATCGCGGCTGCGTCGTCGCCGCGAGCCGCGCGCAAGAGGTCCTTCGCGCGCTTGCGCAGCTGCGTGAGCGAGGGGCGCTCTGGGAGACGCCCTGAGGGCGTGGGCGCGCCGGCGTCGCCGCCGCGCGGAGGGGAGCTGGGCATGAGATCTCCTTTCAAGGCGCCCGTGTCCGCACGTCGGGCTGAAAGAAGATCGAGGCTGTGATCCATCGACCTGTCAGGTGGGCTCTGCCCTTCCCGCGGACCGGGTGCGCCCTGCGCGCATGCCCATCCTAGGACGGCCCCGCCGCTGCGTCAAGCGGCCACCCACAACACGCCGCGTTTACTCCTGACGCACCGTCCCGCTTACGACGCCCGGTGCACGCGCACTGCCCCGCCGCGTTGCTACGTAGAGGGTGTGCACCGGCCGCGACGTCTTGTGTGCCCGGACGCGAAGTGTCGTGACCTCGAGCCCTGCCCCGCGCAGGGCGCGCGCAAACTTCGGATCGTCGCCGACGGACCAGTACACGATCGACCCACCCGCGCGCAGGGCGGAGGTCGTGATCCCAATGCCGGTAGTCGCGTAGAGTCGCGCATTCTCGGACATCAGCATGCCATCGGGCCCGTTGTCGGTGTCGAGCATGATCGCATCGAACGCCGCAGGGTTCTCCCGGAGCACGTTCGTCACGTCATCATGAACGATGCGGACGCGCGGATCGCGCATCGCTTCGACGGAAAGATCATAGCGCGGGTCAGCGTTCCAGGCGACCACCTCGGCGACGAGCTCGGCGACGACGACCTCGGCGTCATCGCGCAGCTCGCGGAGTGCCGCGCGGAGCGTGAATCCGAGCCCGAGTCCGCCGATGAGCACACGCATCCCCGGGAGATCCCGCAGCGGTGCGCAGGCGACTTCGGCGAGGCGATCCTCGGACAGGTGTCGGCGGGTGGACATGAGCTCGATGCCATCCGCGCGGATGAGATACGACCCGTCGTGCCGATACAGCGACAGCACTGTCCCGTTTGGCGTCCGCGCCTCCCCGAGTCGCTCGAAGGGTTTCATCGGGTCATGCCGGAACGTGGATTCGTTCCTTGATGTGCTTGAGGTTCGCCACGATGGTGAAGGTCATTACCACCAGCAGGGACCACGAGCTCCATTTGCCGACGTGCACCGTTGTCCACGCGCCGAGCTGGTCGGGATACTGCCAGATCCCGAAGAACGTGCTGATGTTCTCGGCGAGCCAGATGAAGAACCCGATGAGGAGGAAGGATACCAGCAGTGGCATCGTGCGGTCGCGATCGAGCGGTCGGAATGTCACGGTGGTGCGAGCGTACAGACCCAGCGCCAGCGCCGCCAGATACCAGCGCAGGTCCGTCATGTAGTGGTGCGTGAAGAAGTTCGCGTAGATCGCCAGCGCGACGAGTCCCGCCATCCAGTACGGCGGGTGATGCCGGATCCGCAGGTCGAAGAGCCGCCAAGACTGGATGATGTAGCTTCCCACGGCCGCGTACATGAAGCCGGAGAACAGGGGAACCCCGAGCACCTTGGTCCAGGCGAAGTCGGGATAGCTCCAGGAGCGGATGGCATCGGACGTCTTGAACAGCTCAAGGCCGAAGCCAATGAGGTGAAAGAGCGTGATCGCCTTCAGCTCGTCCCAGGTCTCGAGCTTCGCCCACAGCATGCATCCCTGGATCGCGATCGCGATGAGGAGCAGGACGTCGTAGCGCGGGACGCCGAGGATGCCCGCGCGCGGCACGAAGAACACCGCGATGAAGAACAACCCCGCGAACAGGCACGCGCGGGCGTTCTTGGCGCCGAACCAGAGAAACTCGACCAGCGCGCGTCTCGCCCCGGAGAGCCCCGGGCGCGGCCGTGCATCGATCAGGTGTGCGTCGACCGAGCGCGGTCGTTCGCTCAACGGCGCGACTCGGCGCGCCGGGTCGAGGAGCCCGGGCGTGGTGATGGCATGCTCATTCCCATTTCGGCCCGCCTGCATTGAAGCGGGGATGAAGTCGATCGTGTCGCTCGAGCAGGTTTGGCTCGGCGCCGTTTGGCAAAGCTACCCACCGCGACGCGTGAATCGCGCCCCGGTCCGGGAGAACGGGATTGACAGGAACTGCCCCGAAGTACTTTATGTCATGAAGTACTTTCATGCCATGACACCGCGGATCGACGCGCGGCGGCGGCGATCCTGGCGCCAAACTCATCGACCGCGATCGCGAGAACAGCGTCATCGTGGTGAAACCAGCCGGAGCGGATCCCGTTGGAGCCGATGCAGGTGGCAGGTCGATTCAATACCAACAGGGCACTCACCAGATGATGAACCAACTCCTTTTTTCCTGGCTCGACTTCAAGGTCGGATTCCGCATGCTGGCGCGGTATCCGGGGCTCACCCTGGTTGGCACGGTGGCCATCGCGGTCGCGATCGCACTGGGCACGCTCTACTTCGAAGCGGTGGACAAGTATCAGAACCCGCGGCTCCCGGTTCGCGATGCCGAGCGCGTGATCTCGATTCGCAACTGGGATGTAAGTGCGTTCGGGTCCGATGAGCGCTTGCTGCATGACTTCGCGATCTGGCGCGAGGAGGTCAGGACGGTAGAGAACCTCGGCGCAGCCATCGTGTTCGAGCGCAACCTCGCCACCACCGAGGACAAGCGCGTGGAGCCGGTGCGGGGGGCGGAGATCACGGCAAATGCATTCCGTATGCTCGGGACCGCACCGATACTGGGCCGTGCGTTGACGGAGCGGGATGAGCAACTGGCGGAGCCGCCGGTGGTCGTCATCAGTCACATGCTGTGGACGACGCGCTTCGCCGGTGATCCAGCCGTCCTGGGCCGATCGGTGAAGCTCGGCACCGCGACGACAACGATTGTCGGAGTGATGCCGGAAGGCTTTGGCTTCCCGATGAACGAGCGCCTCTGGACGCCGCTGCGGGTGAACGGATCCCTGCTCGCGCCGCGCACGGGCCCCCAACTATCCGTCTTCGGCCGCCTCGCTCCGGGCGCGACAATGGACGACGTACGCGCCGAGCTGGGCGTCATCGCGGCACGACTTGCGGCGACGAGTCCGAAGACCCACGAGCATTTGAGGCCGCGGGTCACGACCTACGCCAAGCCACTGTCCGAAGGGGGTCAGGCACTCCTCATCAGGAACATCATGTACGGCGTGAACACCGTGTTCCTGATGCTGCTGGCCGTCATGTGCGCCAACGTCGCGACGCTCGTCTTTGCCCGAACTGCCACACGTGGCTGGGAGATCACGGTGCGAACCGCGCTCGGAGCCAGCCGAGGCCGCATCATCACGCAGCTGTTCATCGAAGCCCTCGTGCTCGCCGGCATTGCGGCGATCTTCGGGCTTGTGATCGCGAAGGTGGCGATGCGCTTCGGGCTGGGAATGATCGGTGGTGATGCCCTCCCATACTGGATCAACGACGGCTTGTCGTGGCGGAGCGTCCTGTACACGGTGCTGCTCACGCTGGTCGGGGCCGCGATCATCGGCATCCTCCCCGCGCTGCGAGTCACGAGGATCAACGTTCAGGATGCGCTTCGCAGCGAGAGCGCGGCGAGCTCCGGGCTGCGGTTCGGCGGTTTCTGGACGACGATCATCGTCGTGCAGGTCGCAATCACGGTCGCCTTCATGCCGCTCGCCGCCGGCGGCGTCTACGAATCCAACCGGTTCAACCAGAGAGCGGAAGGAATCGGGGCGGAGCGATACATGACGGCTAACGTCGGCATGGACCGTGAAGATCACGCGCTCGATTCGGCCGCTTTTTCCGCGCGCTCGCGCCGCAGCTTCGACGAGCTGGAACGACGGCTCGGCGCGGAGCCTGGCGTTGAGGGCGTCGGTTTCGCCGATCGCCTCCCGGTGATGGACCAGTTCAAGTACTCGATCGAGGTGGACACGATGACCGGCGCTTCCGCGACCGGTATCCGCAGGAGCACGCTGGTCCATGTCTCTCGTGGCTTCTTCGCCGCATTCGGCACGTCGGTGGTCGCCGGCCGCGACTTCGCGCCGCTCGACTTCGAGACCGGCCGCGTGCTGATCGTGAACCAGTCATTCGCGCGGCACGTCCTCGGCGAGCGCAACCCGATCGGCCAACGCATCCGCATCGGGAATGGTGAGGTCGACATCGGTTCCCGTGACGAGTGGTACGAGGTGGTGGGCATGGTGAAGGACTTCGGCTGGCAGCTGCCCTTGCCGCACGAGCAATCGGCGATGTATCGCCCGAGCCTTCCCGGGACGCGCGCGAGCACTCTCGCCGCGCGCGCGCGTGACCCGGAGGCGTTCGCCGCGCGCTTGCGGACGGTCGCCGCCGGCGTCGATCCGACGATTCGGCTGACCGATGTCCAGCCGCTCGCGCAGGTGGGCGGCGGGGAGGCCAAGGGGAACTGGGTGCTGACTTCAGTCGCCTGGCTCATCTCATTCATCGTCCTGCTGCTCTCGGCGACGGGCATTCACTCGCTGATGGCGTTCACCGTCGCACGGCGCACCCGCGAGATTGGCATTCGCGTCGCACTCGGTGCGCAACCGGGGCGGATCGTGGCC
>JANPKQ010000128.1:0-2603 GCA_031426115.1 Gemmatimonadaceae bacterium
ATAGGCGATGATGCCGCCGATCGTCGCACCAGCGGTTGCCCATGCGGCGAGCACGAGCGACCGGCGTGGATCAGCAAGGCCGAGTGGGATGAGCAGCGCGTCGCTTGGCCCGGGGATGACCGATCCCTGGAGGACTCCCCAACCACCGACGGCGCTTCCTGCCCAGCCGGACTCTCCCCACCGATGCAGCGCGGCATAGAGCCGAACGACAGCGCGGCGAAGGCGATTGCCTGTCGCGGGGGATCGATTGTCTGATGAGAGTTCTTGCAACGAGGCCTATGGCTGCGGAGGGAGCTCGGGCGGAGGGGAGATCGCGCGTCGCGTCGCGCGACGCCGCTGCCCCGCGCCGTCTCCTAGAGACGAGTCACCCCGCCGACGGTCAGCCGACCGGCGGGGTGCTCCCATCCGCTACTGGAACAGCGTGCCTCCGCACTGTCCGAGCGCGTACCACAGCACGATGAAAATGAGGACTGTGCTGATGCATCCGCCGCCCATCTTCTTGGCACCATATCCCGCGGCGACGCCGCGCAACAACTTGCTCATTTCGAGGTGTCTCCAGAAAGCCCGTGAGGCGCGGTGTGCGAGGCGCACACCGCGGTGTCGGAGCCGCTACTGAGAATTTCGCGCCACGACGGCGGCGCACCCCGTTTGGCGCCCGTTTTCCCGACCTATCGGGGCCCCGGTGTCGTGGACCGGACCGTCGGCGCCGACGACAGAGGCGGTGAGTTCTCGCGCACCTCCTCGAGCCGCAACGCGAGCGCTCCCTGAGTCTCGCGGAGCGCGGTGAGCAGGTCGTCGCGCCGGCGGAGACGGAAGAAGCGCCGCGCATCCGTCCACGAATCCTGCCATCGCTCGGTGATCGCGAGAGTGGCGAACGCGAGCACCGGAAGCACCGCGAGAACGACAACGCCCCACAGTGCGCCCGCGAGCACACCGGCGAGCACTGCGCCCAGGATGATCCAGAGGAGGAAGATCAACCCGCCTCCGAGGACCTTGTACGTCGAGAGGGTATCCTCGTTGGGCTTGCCGAGGTTGGCGACGACGTTGGTGAGGCGATAGGGCACCCAGAACACGGCTATCCCGATGGCCGCGATACCGCTCGCGGCGACGGCCACCAGGGGGAGGCGGCGCAGTGCCCAGCCCAGCGCCGCCCGGACGCGCGGCGCTTCACGAAGGTCGGCCGGCCGCAATCCGAGCTTGCCGAGGGCGCGATCGTGGTCGCGGACGTCGCTGGCCAGCGGCTCCCACCGCGGATCCCCGCTGTCGCGAAGCATGAGGAGGATCCGTGCGGTGTCGCGGACACGCTCATGCCTCGTCAGGTCGTCGTTCGCCACGCCCAGTTCCGCCGCATGAATGGCTTCGGCGCATTCGACGAGCGGGGCATCTTCCCACTGTTCGAGGTTGACCGTCGCTTCGCGGATGGCCGCATCGATCCGCGCGGTGAGTGTCCGCACCGCGGCGGAGCTATCGACGCCGTCGAGCGCGATGTCGTCCCACGCGATCGGCGCTCCGATGATCGCCAGCGCTGCCGACCGGAACGTTCCCTTGTCGCGCACGACGAGCCCGATCGGGATGATGGGGAACGCGCCGCCGATCAGCGTCGCCGCGCCGAGTGCGATCCGCGCCGCGCCCGTTTTCAGCGGAGCGATCGCCGGAAGGCTGTGGCTGATCCCCTCGGGAAAGATTCCAACGGCAGCGCCGGTTGCGAGCGCCGTGTGCACGGCGCGAAACATCTCCAGGTTGCGGCGCATCTGCGTCGGGTCGTCCTGCTGTCGGTACACCGGAATCGCACCAGCGCCGCGGACGAGCCACCCGACTGCCGGATGCGTGAACAGGCTCGACTTTGCGAGGAAGCGCACGGGCCGTCGCGCCGCCGTCGCGACCATCGCGGGATCCAGCAGAGAGTTCGGGTGATTCGCGACGAGCAGTACCGGTTGCGTTCGCGGCACTTCTCCGCCGGCAACCGCGAACCGGTAGTACACCTTCGTCGCGAATCCCGACACACCCGCGAGCGCCGGCAGCAGCCACATGGCTCAGGCCGCGGAGGTGCGAGTATCCGACACGGACTGCTCGATCACTGGTGGGCCCCCTGGGAGATCACACTCGTGCGGGTCGCATCTGCCGAGTCCACGACGCCGCAGATAAATCCACGAGTGTTTGCACTGCCAACGGCAGCCGCGGATTTCGCGGTAACGCGCGGATAGATCAAGAGCAACTGCAACTTCAATATTGGCCGCGGACGGACGCGGACCAACGCGGACAACTGCACCTGCGGGCGCAACCACGGAGGCGGCGGAAACAGCAACGACGACGGCATTGTCATCATCTCGGCGGCGAGTCTGTCGCGCCACGCCCACAAGGAATGCTGTTGCCGTTCTTCATGCTCTTCATGTCCTTCATGCTCTTCCCCCACGGCTTCTGGAAAGCCTACCGCCAATCGGGGTCTTGAAGAGCACGATGGTGTCAAAGCACCAAACCGGGAATCTCTCACCGTTACTCCGATCCCGATAGCACCTCGGATGCCGCCGCCCGCTCGATGTCCGCCATGAGCATCCGGATGTCGGCCGCAGTCGTCCGATAGCTCACGACGCAGATCCGCAGCG
>JANPKQ010000129.1:0-2139 GCA_031426115.1 Gemmatimonadaceae bacterium
CAGGGAGGGTACCTCGGCGTCGGGCTGCCCTCGGGCACCATGCGGCCGATGCGGGCCGAGGTCCGGAGCAGGCGCACCGCGACGAGCGGCGCCGCGGCCTCCATTGATTCCGGGCTGACGCTGAGACGAAGGCGAACCCGCACGGCTGACGGAGGCAGGGGTTGGTCCAGCGCGCGCACGCGGGCCAGGCCGCGGAGCAGCACTGCGGCCGTCACCGAGTCGCCGCGGACATGAAGCTTCGGATTGCTGAACGCGCCGGAGGGCTCGATGGAGAACCCGAGCTCGGTCGTCAGGGAGGGATGCCCGGGCCACCACGGTGCCAGCGTCTCGCCTCCCGACCGCCGGGAGGTGATCGCCGTGATGACGATGTCGTTCAGCGCGCTCACCGGGGCGAGTTCCAGCGTGTCGCTGATGAGCGCGACCGTCAGTGCGTCGAGCGTACGGGCCAGGAGACCGTCCGGCACCGTGGCAGAAGCCGGCTCGACGAGCAGGATTCCGTACACCGGGCCGATGACCGTATCCACCGTCACGGCAGGACACTGCATCGGCGGCGGGGCTTGCCTCGCCGACTGCGCGCCGATGGGGCCGAACGGAGACGCGACGCTCACCGCGATGAGTGCTGCAAGTCCGGACGCGCGGCCCGTGGCCCGATGGAGAAATGCTGGTTGCCCGCCGGTCATCGGGCCGGAGCCTCCACGTTGAATCTTGCGAGGAATACCACCCGCCACATCGCCGGGCACCCGCCGACCTCTCCGGGCATGTGCGGAGTTCGGCCAATGGCCCTCTTCACGAACTCGACATACTCGCGATACAGCGCGGCTCGCTCGGGATTCGCCACCTCTGCGTATCCGGCGGCGCCCATCGACCCGGCAACCTGATTCCCGAGCGTATCGACGGCGTACCACACCACCACAGTCGCCGCCGCCGGGTTCGGGCCGACGGTCCTGAACGGCCACGACAGAATAGGATCGACGGCGCGCGGCGGCGTCCCATCGACCGTCAGTTGACGCGCGGCGAACAGCGGCATGGCGACGGCGAGCGAGTCGGGCGCGAGCGACAGACGCAGCCGATACATCCCGGGACTTCGCCTGTCATCGGGACTGACTGCTGCCACGTTCGCCAAGGCCCGAAGCAGCAGAAGTCCGGTCGCGTCGTCGCCGCGGCCGAGGACTCTTGCGTTCGTCAACGCCCCTGACGCGTCAACAGTGAACGCGACCTCTGTCGCGAGCGCTGGATGTCCGGCCCACTTCGGCATCAGCCGCGGTTGCCGGCCAGCGCGTCGCGACGTGACCGTGACCTCCAGATCCGAGATCGTAGTGACCGGCAGCAACGTCAGTGTATCGCTGGCCAGCGCCGAGGCGAGCGGTCGCAGAATGCGCCCAATCTCGTTTCGATTCACCCTGGTGCCGGGAGCGTCGGACTCCAGTACGCCGTGCACGAAGCCCGTCGCTGTATCCGCGGGCACCGCGACGCACTGGATACTGTCAGGACGCGCAGCGACGCCTGCCGCCGTCTGTGCTGGCGCGGACCGAGCCAGGGCGATGGCACCGATCAGTGAGGCAATGCGCAGCGATCGGGTCATGCGTGTCTCCGGGGCGGGTGCCGCGAGAAGCTGTCGTTGCGGAGGCCTGTGCGATCGATGGGATCGTGCGCCGGGATGGAATCCGCCTTCGACCGTTCCACCATGCTACCGCTTCACGACAACGGCGGCCACCCTCCCCCCGTATTCCCGGAAGGGGTTCTCACGGTCCCCATGCACCAGGGTTACTATCGCGGCGCTGGAAAAACATCATGCGCTGCCCCGACCGCGTCTGGAGGCTCAATGGCAAGGCACCTGCGTTTCGTCCCGTTCGGCATCACCCTCGGCGCCGGCCTGATGTTCGGCCAGCCTCTCACCGGACAGGCGCCCGCGCCTGCACCGATCGCAACCGAGTTCGAGTCGCTGCACTTCCGCTCGATCGGTCCCGCGACGATGTCGGGGCGCATCGCCGACGTCGCCGTGTACGAGGCGAATCCCGCGATCTATTACGTCGGCACGGCCCACGGCGGTGTGTGGAAGACGACCAGCAACGGCGCGATGTTCACGCCGCTCTTCCAGGACCAGGGGCTCATCTCGATTGGGGATGTCACCGTCTCGCA
>JANPKQ010000130.1:0-4092 GCA_031426115.1 Gemmatimonadaceae bacterium
CCGCGCACGTTGTCGGCGAACCTGATGTTGCCGTCCCGTAGCCGCTGAAGCGCTTCCCGTGCCGGAATCATCTCCCGTCCCTTCCCATGGTTGGATACATCGGACGATGCACCGTCACGCTGGAGGCGCAGCAGACGCCGCACCCGGTGCCAGCGCACTCGCGATCTCCTCGATCTGCGCGGTGTGGCGCTCCTCGTGGCCGCCGAGTGCCGCAATCCATTCGTAGCCCGTGAGCGTCCCGAGGCGCGGATGCGGACGCGTCACCGCCCCAAGATCCCGACCCTCGGCTGCCCGGATCGTCTCGAGCAGGACGACCCGCGTTTCCTGGAGCGCAGCCCAGCCCGTAGCCGCGTCCATCTGGCCCGTCGGCTGGGTCACCTGCGGCGCCATGATACGCTGACTGCGATCGCGCAGCATTGATCGGTCGAAGTGGATGGAGGCATGTCGCGTTGCGTCGCCACCACCGGCGGGCGCGCGCGTCGCGAGCTCCCGCACGATCGTCGCGGCAAGCTTCTCGATGATGACGAGATGCTCGAGTATTTCCGCGACCGACCAGCGATCCGTCCCCGGCCGCTGGCCACGGAGGTGACTCGGAACGCCCTCGACGGCCGCCGCGAGCTTCGCGCGGTCGGCCGACAGGTCATCGATCAACGCATCGATCAGCGATGCTGACGCCATTGGATCAGTCCCCACGTTCAGGTTCAACTGCACACGCCCTTGGGGATGTTATCGGCGCGTTCACATTCCCGCACGTGGCGAAGCGGCTCTTCAGTCCCTGGCCCATCGCCCTCTGGCGGGGGTGCCCATGCCCAGCCATGTTTGCCCTTCCGCGTGGGAGGCCTCATGGACGACGGGACAGGTCCGGCTCCAGAGCTCGTGTCGACACTTGCCGATCGATTCCGCTTCGTGCGGAAGCTCGGACAGGGGGGCATGGCGACCGTCTACCTCGCCGACGATATCAGGCTCGGACGCCAGGTCGCCATCAAGATCCTGAAGCCCGAGATCGCCGCGTCGCTCGGGCGCGGACGCTTCGTCTCGGAGATCCGCATCGCCTCGGGCCTTACCCACCCCCACCTCCTGCCGCTGCACGAATCCGGCGAGGCGGGCGGCCTGCCGTACTACGTGATGCCGTACATCGAAGGGGAGACGCTGCGGCAGCGGATCACCCGCGAGCGGCAGCTCCCGGTCGCGGAAGCGCTGCGCATCGCATGTGAGGTCGCCGATGGGCTGAGCTACGCGCACAGTCACGGGATCATCCATCGCGACATCAAGCCCGAAAACATCCTCATTCAGTCCGGTCGCGCCATCGTCGCCGATTTCGGCGTCGCGCGCGCGATCACCGCTTCCGCCACCGAACCGAGCACGACGAGCGGGGTCATCCTCGGCACGGCACCATACATGTGTCCGGAGCAGGCGGTCGGTGACCACGCGGTGGATGCCCGCAGCGACGTGTATTCACTTGGCTGCGTGCTGTACGAGATGCTCATCGGCGAGCCGCCATTCACGGGGGCGAGCATTCCGACCATCATCGCACGCGCGATGAGCGAGCGCGTTCCGTCGATGCGGGTCGTTCGTCCGGAGATCCCGATCGAGGTCGAGAATGCAGTCCGGCGGGCGCTCGCGAGGTCGCCGGCGGATCGATACCCCAGCGCCGAGGCGTTCGCGCGTGTGCTCCAGGACTGCGCACGCGGCAAGCGTCGCCGTTCGGGACGCGTCATCGCCGCGACCGCGGCGGCAGGTGTGGCGGCGCTGTTCGTCGTGGGCATGCTCGCGGCGCGACCCGACCCACCCTTCGACGAGAACGACGCGCTCCTCGTCGCGGACTTTCGCGCGCCCCCCGGAGATCCCGACGTCGGGAAGGTCTTCCGCGACCTCGTTACGACGGCGCTGGGGCAGTCCCACTTCATCCGGCTGGTGGAGCGCCGATCGCTCAACGCAGTGATGCGAAAGGCGGAGATTCCGGAAACGACGTTCGTGAACGATTCGCTCGCGCGCCAGCTCGCCCAGCGCAGCTCGGTGCGTGCGATCCTCGTCGGCAACGTCGATGAGAATGCGCGGGCGTCGTATACGGTGACGCTGCGGGTGATCGACGCCGACAGCGGACGGACGATCGCGTCCGCCACCGGAATCGCCAGCGGGGCGACGGTGCCCGACACGGTCCACATGCTTACCGAGCACCTCCGCACCCAGCTCGGCGAGCGAGCCCGCGATGTCCGGTCGACACGGCCGCTGCGCGACGTCACGACGCCATCATTCGAGGCGTTCCGGAAGTACTCGCAGGCAGTGGACGCGTACGCGACGAAGGGTGACATCACCGGCAGCAACCGCATGCTGCGCGAGGCGATCGCGCTCGATCCGCGCTTTGCATCGGCGTGGGCGACGCTCGCCGCCCACTATCTCACGGCGCGACAACTCGACTCGGCACGCAGCGCCTTCGATCGTGCGCTGGCGCTGCACGACCGACTCGGGACCGCCGAGGAGTATCGCCTGAAGGCAGACATGGCGTACACCGTGGACTACGATCTTCCGGCAGCGGTGGAGTACTACGGGCTCTATCTCGCGGAAGCTCCGCATTCGCGGAGTGGGCGGAGCAATCGGGCGCTGTATCTGTCGGCCATGGGTCGCTACGACGAGGCGCTCCGTGATCTCGAGGACGCCGTAGCGCTCAATCCGTTCGGGCCGGAGCTCATTCAACCGGTGCTGACGAATCTCGCGGTGGTGCTCGTCTCCCTCGGCCGCATCGACGATGCGACGCGCACCGCGTCGCAGCTCACCGGCCCGTATCCCCGTTTCGTGAAGACGGTCATCGCCTCCGCCGGGTCGCGCTGGACCGCAGCGGAGAGCCTGTCGATCGCTGCGGCCGTGGACGCACCCGCGGGCGGCCTGTTTCGCAGCAATGCGCCGATGTCGCACGCGTCGGCGCTCGCGGCGCAGGGTGCTGTCCGCTCTGCCGACAGCGTGCTGCGCGCGACGATCGCCGGGGCGTCGGCGAACGACGCGCGCTGGTTCGAACGCGCCCGGCTCCTGCTTGCGCTGGCGAGCGGCGAGACTGTTCCACAGCGCACCGACCTCGTGCCAGGCGACAGCAGTGCGAAGGCGGGGTTGCTCCGTGCGCTCTGGGCCGCAGCCGCTGGCGATACGATCGGCGCTCGAACACACATGATGCGCGCGCGTCCAACGACGCCAGCCGAGCGCGCAGACCTGGGAGAAGGGCCGGCGCTCGTCGAGGCGCTGATCGCGGCGAATGGTAAACGGTGGGGCGACGTCACGAAGAGTCTCGCTGCCGTCGCACGCCGCGGAGAACAGGATCCCCTGATCTACGATCGGCCCGACAGCTTTCTGCTTCGTTGGGTGACCGCGAATGCGTTCGAGCGAATGGGCCAGCGCGACTCGGCCGTGGCGTTCCACGAGCTGCTTCTTCGTCCGACCGCCATTCCGCCCGGGCATTATGCGTTGCGCGGGCTCGTGAATGGATTCGCGCACCAGCGGCTTGCGCAGCTTCTGGAGCAACGTGGTGATCGCGATGCGGCGCTCGCGCACTACGATCGATTGCTCGCGTCGTTCGTGCGACCCGAAGGAAACGCAGTGGCGCTCGTCGCGGACGCGCGGCGGGCGCGAGCGAAGGTGGTGAGTGCAGGGGTTGCCGTGACCAGGCAACGGTAGTGCCGTAGCAGCTCGCAGCCCATGGCGGCGACCCGTCGCCAACCTTTCACCCGGAGGAATCGAACATGGACAGGATGGCGATGCTCAGGGGGCTGTTCGCAGTGACCATTGTCGGCGCGGCCTGCGGGGCCGGGCCCGTACCGGAGGGCTCGGAGGCGACCCTCGTGCCGTTGCCTCCAGTCCAGACTAATTGTCCACCGCCGAAAGCGCCGTCGCCGCCGCTCGCTCGGCCCATTCTAGCCGACACCGTCATGACCGTCGGATCCGATTCGGCCATCGTCATCGGAGCCGACAACGTCACGCAATGCGTCGTGCTGTATATCCTTCCCTCGAGGGGCAACACCACCATCCTCGTCGATCGGAATCCCTGATCCCCCGGCTGGCGCGGCGGGGCGCCGCGGCAGCCGGCACCCGGCCCAGGGCGACGGC
>JANPKQ010000131.1:0-2147 GCA_031426115.1 Gemmatimonadaceae bacterium
GCCCGCTCATCCGTGAGATTGTTGACATACAGCGCAACGTCCCAATCCGAGCGGTCCATGCCGACACGCAAGTTGAACAGGTTGTAGGCCGGCAGTTCCGGATCGAACGTGAACGTCGTCGCGGTCAGCGGGCCGCCGAGCGTGTTCGCCCCGAAGGAGTTGAGGTTGACGGTACCGACGCCGGGGACGTGGTCATCGATCTGCGTGAAGCGCGAGCCGACGTGCTGGTACGTCGCGGTGAGGAAGCCCTGCGCCGCTGAACGCAACGGCCGACGAAACGTCGCCGCAGCGGCGGCCTGCAGGCGCGGCACGCTCGGCAGACGGTTGCCTTCCTCGATGCCCGCGACGACGGAGACGGCCCCGCCCGCAGCGGTAGAGGTCAGGGTGGACCGCAGCTCCGACTCGTTGAACGTCGCCGAGGCCGAGAAGTCGAAGAACTCGGTGGGTGCCGACGACAGCTCGATCTCGAGGCCCTGGCTCACGGATTTCGGCACGTTGAAGACGAGCCGTGAGGAGCAGGATCCCGCGGTCACGATGAGCTGGAGGTCGCGGATGTCCATGTAGAACGCCGACAGGTTGAGCGAGGTGCGCCCGCCCATCCACTGGGACTTGGCGCCGACTTCGTAGTTCCACGCCGTCTCGTCCTTCCAGGAATCGCGCCCGGTGAACGTGGCGAGGTCGGCAGCGGTGCAGAGCGGGACGTTGAGTGGGTCGTTGATGCCACCGAGACGGAAGCCCCGCGATGCCTGGGCGTTGAACGAGATCCGCTCGGTCGGCCGGAAGCTGGCGATGAAGCGCGGCGCGAAACCGTCGGCCTTCGTCGAGCCGGGAACGGAAACCACGGATGTCCCGGTGTTGTCGTTGGCGAAGATGGCGTCGAACACCTGCTCGCGGTCCTCGTCGAAGTTGTAGTACCGAAGTCCCGCAGTGAGGTCGAGGCGGTCCATCACGCTCACCGTTGCTTCACCGAACACGGCTGTCTGCTTCAGGTCGTACGACAGGTCGGAAAAGAACAGCTCGTCACGCTGGGCACGCAGCCCCTCGGTCGGGATGTTGGATGCCGCCTCGAACCCCGCCACCTTGAGGCTCTGGCTGTACTCACGCGTGTTGCTGCTGAAGAACCCGCCAACGAGCCAGCGCGCACGACTGCCGCCGCCAGCGAGTCGGACTTCCTGGGTGATCACATCCACGTTGGTCGCATCGCTCAGCGGGGCGTTCAGCGCGTAGATATCCTCGGGAAGACCGAGGGTGCCGCCCGTAATGCTCGATGTGAGTGCGCCGGCATCGCGGACGACCAGGACATCGCGGTAGCCATAAGAGGTGATCGACGTCAGGTTCATCCCTCCCATGTCGTACCGGACGTTCAGGTCACCGAGAACGAAATCGTCGGTGAATGGCTCCGGGATCTGGGTGAAGAGCTCACGCTCGCCGAGCCTCACTGCGGGACGGCTCGTCGTGAAGGGGTTGGCCAGGATGTTGAACGCGTCGATGCGATTCCAGCCATCCGTGCGCACGGTCTGAAAGACGAGGCGAGGCGTAACGCTGAGCCGTTCGCTCGGGGCAAATCGCATCGCCGCCCGCACGCCGGTGCGCGTACCCGTATTGACGTTCTCATCGGTGCTGAGGTCGGGCTGCACGGCATCCATGTAGCCGCCGAGCTGGTTGTGGAACACCACCATGCGTGCGGCCGTGCGGTCGCCCAGCGGCAGGTTCGCACCGAGCTTGACGCTGGCGCCGCCGTTACCGCCCTGGATCCAGTTTCCGCCGATCTCGCCAAAGGTGCTGCGCAGGCCCAGTTCGGGCTGATTGGTGATGTATCGAACCGTGCCCGCAAGCGAGCCCGATCCGAACAGCGTTCCCTGCGGGCCGCGGAGCACCTCGACACGTGCGAGATCGAACAGGTCCAGGTCGGGCGTGAACAGCGACAGCGAGATCGGTGAATCGTCGAGATACACCCCTGCCTGTTCCTTGACGCCGGGCTGGTCGCGGGCGATCTGGCCGGCCGACGCACCACGGATGGCGACCTGGCTCTGGCCGGGCCCGAGGTTCTGAACGCTGAACCCGGCGACGTTGGCCGCAATGGCTTCGATGTTCTCCGCACCGCGATCGCGCAGCAGTCTCGCGCTCGGCGCCGCGACGGAGAAGGG
>JANPKQ010000132.1:0-36921 GCA_031426115.1 Gemmatimonadaceae bacterium
AGCGGATGCGCGGGGATCTCGCGGATTATGTGCTGCACGCCGCGAGCAGCGTCGAGCGAGAGGTCATCGGGGGGCTCATGCCGAAGATCGAGGACGCAGTCGGGGTGTGGCTGCGGGAAGGAGTGCTCGCGGCGATGAACAAATTCAACGGAAAGGAAAGGCTCGCCGACTCTGAATGAAACCGGGTCGGCAACGGGAGGGGTCGGTGGGCTGACACTGAAGTTGACGGTTGTCGGTTTTCGGTTTTCGGTTTTCGGTGTTCAGTTTCGTTCGTGAGCTTACGGCCCTAGGCGCGCTCGAGGCTACGGGGGTTGTTGACGCGCTGAATGAGCACCGTGAGCATCCGCTTGATCTCCTTCACGCGCGCCAGGAGCTCGGCGGACGCCTCGCGCTGAAGGAGCGACAGCTCTGCAGCAAGGATGAGGTGGTACTCGAGCTCGAACGCCGAGGCGACCGCAATCTGCAGGAACCGCGAGAACTCCCTTGCACTGGCGTGACCGCAGCCCTCGGCGATGTTCGTCGGGATCGATGCCGCCGCGCGGCGGATTTGCGGAACCAACCCTGGGAAAGCGCTCGTTCGCACACCGTGGGTCGCGCGATAGATGCTCACGGTCAGCTCGTGAGACTTTCGCCAGACCTGAAGCTTCGTGAAATCCTGCATGGCGGCGCTCCTCCAAAGCAGCGCATGCTAGGTCGCGCGAGTCGTGCGTCACCACCGGCATGTTGCAGACGGTTACATTTCTCTGCGCCGCGCTGACTCTGTCCGGATCCGGCGACAGTGCCCTTCTACTGTCAACTGATAACCGACAACTGATGACCGTTCACTTCGTTTTCGGCATTCGATGCTCTCTCTTGGAATTGTCGGTCTTCCGAACGTCGGCAAGTCGACCCTCTTCAACGCCCTGACTGCCGCCAAGGCCGACGCTGCGAACTATCCGTTCTGCACCGTCGAGCCGAATGTCGGAATGGTCGAGGTGCCGGATGGCCGGCTGCCGAAGCTCGCCGAGGTTGTCCAGCCGAAGCGGACCGTGCCCGCCGTGGTGCAGTTCGTCGATATTGCGGGGCTCGTGAAGGGTGCGGCGGAGGGTGAGGGGCTCGGGAACAAGTTCCTCGCGAACATCCGCGAGACCGATGCGATCATCCATGTCGTGCGATGCTTCGAAGACGAGGACGTTACGCACGTCATGGGCGGGGTGAACCCGGTGCGCGACCGGGAAGTGATCGAGTTCGAGCTGGCGCTTGCGGACCTCGGCACAGTCGAGAAACGGCTCGATCGCACCAAGCGCGCGGCGCGCACCGGGGAGAAGGAAGCCCTCGTCGAGCTGCCCGTGCTCGAGCGCGCCTTTGCGTTTCTCACCGAGGGACGCGGGCTGTGGGAAGCGAAGCTCACACCGGATGAGGCGCTGCTCCTCAAGCCGTTGACGCTGCTCACGACGAAGCCCGTGCTCTATGCGGCGAACGTCAGCGACGTCGAGCTCACGGGCGATGAGGGGCCGCACCTGCGCGCATTGCGCGCTGCGGTCGCGGCGAGTGGTGAGAATGCCCAGGTCGTTCCCTTCTCCGCGAAGATCGAGGCAGAGCTGTCGGAGCTTCCGGCCGAGGATCGCGCCGACTTCCTCGCGTCGCTCGGACTCGAGTCTGCCGGGCTCGAGCGACTGATCCAGGCGGGATACTCGCTGCTCGGGCTGCGCACCTATTTCACGGCGGGCGAGCAGGAGGTCCGCGCGTGGACGATTCACTCCGGGGACACGGCGCCGAAGGCCGCAGCAGTCATTCATACCGACTTCGAGCGCGGATTCATCCGCGCCGAGACGGTTGGCTACGATGACTTCATCGGCAACGGCGGCTGGAAGGGCGCGCGCGAGCGCGGGGTGGTTCGCTCGGAGGGCAAGGAGTACGTCGTACGCGACGGCGACGTCCTGCTGTTTCGATTCAACGTCTGATCTACCGGGGCGACGGGGCGCACTACGCCTCCCGCCATGCGTGAAATCGTACGCAGATGTACGCGTCCGCGTGCGAGCGATCGTCGCATGCGCCCGGTGATTGGCGGGCCTCCGTGCACTGCGCGCCGATTCGGCCCCGTTTGTGCACCGGGCCCACGACCATGGCCTACGAGACCGCGAAAACATCTGCGTCGGCGCTGGAGTTCCGTGACTCACGCGGCTTCCGGTGGCGTATCTACGAGCGACAGAAGGGAGAACCGTTTCGCGGCGCCGCGACGGTGCTCGTCTTCGAGTCCGACACCACCGTCCGCATCGTGCGGAACTATCCTGCGAACTGGCGCGACCTCGGGCCGCAGGCACTCGAGGATCTGAGCTGGCGGCTCTGAACCGGACTCGCGCACTCGCGCGAGCCGGCGGCCCCGCGTGAACGTTGACTCCCGCCGAGGCGCTGATACCCTCAGGTGGTATTCGCGCGAAGGGTGGGGCCGTCAGCGGTCCGGCAGCGAAGCTTGACAGGCGAGGTCGCCGGGCAAGATTGAAGGCGTAGCCGGCGCGATCGACGTGACGCGGCCGGCGGCCCCGGTGCCCGAGGTACCATGCACCTCGCTCGTTCCGCTCGACCGCTCATCGCCGGCCTCGGCCTCCTCGCGACTGTAACGACGGCATCGGCGCAGTCGGTGCGCGGGGTGCTCCTCGACGCGGTGACGACACGGCCTGTCGCCGGCGCCCGGATCGCGCTGCTCGACTCCCTCGGCACCGACATCGCATTCGTCAGCACGGATTCCGTCGGCCGGTTCCTGCTCACCAGCCCGCGGTCCGGACAGTTCCGCATGAGCATCCGGCGCATCGGCTACGAGCCGGCGACCTCGGGGGCGATCTCCTTCCAGGGGCAGAAGGTGTGGCAACTCACCCTGGAGCTTGCGCCGCTCGCCACGGAGCTCGAGCCGGTGACCATCAGGGAACGCACTGGCCGACAGTGGGCGGTCGATGGTTTCCGCGAGCGTCAGGCGCTCGGCCGCGGAATATTCCTCGATCACCTCGACATTCTCGCGGGCGATCCCGTGTACATCGCGGACATCTTTCGCGGCATGCCGGGAATGGCGATCGAGCTCGGAAAGAGTGGACCTACCGTGGAGTCCCGGCAGGGACGTGGGTGCCTGAAGATGTTCGTGAACTGGCTGCCACTGGAGTCGCTCAGCGAGAATGGCCATCGGACGATGGAGCTGCCGCCACCCAAGGAAGTCATGGGCGTGGAAGTCTACCGGCAGTTCAAGGAAGTCCCGCAGGGGCTCCGCCATTATGCGCGGAGCTCGCCGCCACCCCCGCCGGAGCTCATCGTCACCCGCGCAGGACGGGTGACCGCCGCGACGCGGCCACCGGAGCGGGGGCTCACGCCGGGTGAATGCGGCCTCGTGCTCATCTGGACCAAGGCGACGTGGAACCGGTAGCGCACATCGAGCGCTGAGCGCGGCGGCGTCGCGAGGTGAAGCGTCGATGGCGGCGCGCTCCACGTCCCCGCGGGGTTGCCGGTGGTGCCTGACCCGGCTAAGCTTAGGGCTCACTACGAAATAGCCGTCGGCGCCCTGTCGATGGCATCCCCTCCCCTCGCTTCGGCAACCAGCGAGGGGCGGCTCACGACCAAAGGGAGGATTGCCCCCATGCCTCGCCCATATGAGGCGGTGTACATCTTCGACTCTGCTCTCGAAGACGCCGCCATCACCGACAAGATCAACCGCTTTCACGGTCTCCTTGGAACCACCGAGGAGATGACCGTCGACCATTGGGGCCGGCGCCAGCTCGCCTATCCGATCGGGCGACGCGAGAGCGGGTATTACGTCATCGCGCACTTCGCCGCCGAGGCGAAGGTGCTGCCCGAGTACGAGCGCGCACTCAAGCTCGATGATGGGGTCGTCCGCTACCTCATCACCCTGCACGAGAATGAAGTCGGCGCGCCGCCGATGACGGAAGAGGAGCTCGCCGCAGCGCGGCGCCGTGAAGAAGACGACGACGACGAGGAATAGATGATGCGACGCCCAACCAAATCCTGCCCGTTCTGCGAGACGCGCGTCCGGTTCATCGACTACAAGGATGACCGCACGCTCGGCCGCTTCATCACCGATCACGGAAAGATCCTTCCGAGCCGCCTCAGTGGCGTGTGTGCGCGCCATCAGCGCCAGCTCGCCACGGCCGTGAAGCGTGCCCGATTCCTCGCCATCATCCCGTACATCCGGGGCCATCAGGCTTAGCGATGACCGTCGAGGGCGCAGCCGCGCCGCGTGAGCTTGGATGGCGGGGTCCCATTCTCGCCCTTCTCGCACTGACGATCCTTCCCATTACACCGCTGCGCGTGGTGACGCCGATCGAGCAGAGCATCATGCTGCTCGTACCGGCGATCGCCGCGTGCGCGCTGGTGGCGTGGTGGAACGGCGGACGCGCGGGGCTCGCGGTGCTGTGGGTTGCGCTCGCGGGGTGGACGCTCTCGCGTCCATCGGTGGGCGCCTCGGCGCCCTTCGACACGCTCGCCCGCGGATGGAGCCTCATCGTCGCGGCATGCTTCGGCCTCGTCTGCTGTCTGGGCGGCGCGCGGACGTTCTTCGTTCGCGCGTTGACCGCCGTGACTGTTGCGCTCGCGGTGGCCCTCGCGGTCGTGACGGCATCACGAATGGACGTGCGGAGCGTCCTCCTGACCGAGCTCACCGGCCGCGCGGCGGACGCGACGGCGCGGCTTCAGGCATCGCTGAAGGAACATCCCCGGTGGATGGAGTGGATTGCCGGGAATGCCGCACCCGAGGCGGCGCAGAGCATTGTGCCCCTGATGGACGCCGGCGCGATCCAGGCCGCGGCCGTCTTTCCCGCGCTGCTGGGGCTCGAGTCGCTCGTGATTCTCGCACTGTCCTGGGCCCTGTTCCATCGCCTGAGCCGAGTGCGCATCGGGCCGCCGCTTGCGCCACTTCGTGACTTTCGATTCAACGACCAGCTCGTGTGGGGAGTGCTGCTCGCCGTCACGATACTGCTCCTTCCGACGCTCGCGACGGTGCGGGCAGCGGGATGGAACCTGCTTCTTTTCTTCGGCGGATTGTACGCGGTGCGCGGTTTCGGTGTGCTGGCGTGGTTCCTCACGCCCGGGCGCTTCGCGCTGCCGATCATTTTTCTGCTCCTGTTCATGTTTCCGCCGTTGGGCGCGCTGGCCTTCGGGCTCGGGCTGGGTGATACCTGGCTCGACTGGCGAAACCGCGCGCGGCCGACCACATAATTCGGAGGACACGTCATGGAAGTCATTCTTCGCCGCGCGGTCGATAACCTCGGCCACCCTGGGGACCTCGTAAAGGTTTCCGCCGGCTATGCACGCAACTTTCTGCTTCCGCGCGGCTACGCGTTCGAGGCAACGCCGGGTAACCGGAAGCGCATCGAGCAGGAGCGCCAGCGTCTCGAGGCGGCCGAGTCGTCGCGCCGGGACGAGGCGCAGACCTTCGCCGACAAGCTCGGCGAAGTTTCCCTGACCTTTTCCGCGCGCGTTGGCGAGGAGGGCAAGCTGTTCGGCTCCGTCACGGCTGCCGATATCGCCCAGCAGCTCGAGGCACAGGGTCATCACGTGGAGAAGCGCCAGATCGACCTCCACGAGCCGATCCGCGCGCTCGGCGTCTATCGGATACCGATCCGCCTGCACGCGGACGTCCGTCCCGAGATCAAGGTGTGGGTCATCAAGCAGTAGGGATTGTGCGCATCGGCCGCTGAGCGAGGGTCGGGTGAGAGTTCATGCGCCATCGGCGTCTGCTGATGGCGCGTGTGTCTTCCACGATGGCTTCCCGTGGCGCTTGCGCTCACACCGTTGATGTTCGCGCCGTTCCGCGCGACGGAGGCGTGAATCGTGATCGACCCGATCGTTCACCATCCGCTCATGTATCACATCGGGCCCGTCCCCATCTCGGGATTCGGGTTCGCGGTGATGGGCGGATTCCTCATCGGCGGAATCATCGGCGTTCGCGAGCTGCGCCGCCGCGGGTACGATGCGTCGGCCGTGGAGCCGATCGTCATCGCCGCGGTCGTGGGATTCGTCATCTGCGCGAAGCTCTACTACGCGCTGCTCACGGGCGACGCGAGCATTTTCCTCAGCGCGTCGGGCTACGTGTTCTGGGGCGGATTCATCGGCGGCGTCGCGGGCGGAATGCTCATGGCGCGGCACAAGGGGATGCCGATCATGCGCATCTCGGAGGTGGCGGGCCCGGGGATCGCCGCCGGCTACGCGGTCGGGCGAACGGGATGCTGGGCGGTTGGTGACGACTACGGGCGACCGTGGGACGCGCCGTTCGCGGTTGCGTTTCCGGAGGGGATTCCGCCGTCCACCGCCGCCAATCTTCGGGGCTTCGGCGTGGACACCACCGGCCTGCCGCCCGAGACCGTGCTCGCCGTGCATCCGACGCAGCTCTACGAGACTGCGCTCGGGTTCGCGATGTTTCTCATCCTCTGGCGGCTGCGCGATCACCGGCATGCCGAAGGCTGGCTCTTCGGCCTGTATCTCGTGCTGGCCGGAGTGGAGCGCTTCGCGATCGAGTTCCTGCGAGCGAAGGACGACAGGTTCTTCGGACCCCTGACGCTCGCCCAGGTCATCGCGCTCGCGATGTTGGCGGCGGGGACGATCTGGATGGCGGCGCGGTGGAGAATTGGTGGATCGGGCGGATCTCCTGGCGTGGCGGTACAGGGCTCACACTAGCCCGCCTGCACTTCGCGCCGGTTTTCCTGTCGTTCGCCGTAATCTCCACGTGCTTCACCGCGGGCCGGTGTAACCTGGAGCACCAATACCTGCGTCGGTACGCATCGGTGACGATCGCGCTCCGGGCCACCCACTGGCGTATGTCGTGCGTGTGGACGAGACTACGATAGAGCAGCCGCCCCTCCGCCGGCCCCACGGTCGGCGACGGAACTTTTGCGGTACCTGCGAGTTCCAGAACCCACCGTACCTGAACTGACCCGAATGCCCGACGCCGCATCCCAGGCTGCCATCGCCGCGACCGCGCAACGCGCGGCCGCCATCGCTCTCGACCTCAAGGCCAACGACGTCATCCTGCTCGGGCTGAGCGGCGTGACCGACATGACTGACTTCTTCCTCATCGCGAGCGGCACGTCCGACACGCACGTGCGTGCGATCGCCGAGCACATCATTGCGCAGATGAAGAAGGAAGGGACGCCCGTCCATCACGTGGAGGGGCTCTCGCAGGGGCGCTGGGTTCTGCTCGACTACGTCGACTTCGTCGTGCACCTGTTCCATCCCGCGCTACGACAGTTCTATCAACTGGAGCGACTCTGGGGCGATGCGGCAGTGATCGCGCTGGACGAGCAAGGAGCTCTCCCTTGAATAACACGTGGCGCGCGGCGGTCATCTCGGTAGCTCTCGCAGCCGCGGCAGGGGACGCCGCAGCGCAGGGCTACTTCGGGCAGAACCAGGTGCAGTACGACAAGTTCGACTGGCGAGTGAAGGAGACCGAGCACTTCCTCATTCACTACTATCCCGAAGAGGCAGTCGCGGCGGCCGACGCGGCGCGGATGGCGGAGCGCGCCTACGCAAAGCTGTCGCGCCTCATCGGCTACCAGTTCCGCGAGAAGAAGCCCCTGGTGTTCTTCGCGTCGCGGACGGACTTCGCCCAGAACAACGTCACGGGAGACCTCGGCGAGGGGGTGGGCGGCGTCACGGAGGGCCTCCGGCACCGCGTGCTGCTTCCCTTCACCGGCGACTACCAGTCGTTCGAGCAGGTGCTGACGCACGAGCTCGTGCACTCATTCCAGTACGACATCTTTGCGCGCGGCAAGGCGGGCGCGGGGCTCCAGACGCTCAACGCGGTGAATCCGCCGAGCTGGTTCATGGAGGGCATGGCGGAGTACCTGTCCACCGGCCCGGGGCATCGCCTGACCGAAGCATGGCTCCGTGACGCGGCGCTGAATGGCAACTTCCCGTCGATCGAGGAGATGACGGAGCGCCCGAACGAATTCTTTCCATACCGGTACGGCGAAGCGCTGTGGGAGTACATCGGCAAGCGGTGGGGTGACGAGGCGATCGGCCAGATCCTGCTCGCGACGCCGAACGTCGGTGTCGAGCGGGCGATCCGGCGCGAGACGGGTCTCTCCCTCGAGGACCTCAGCGACGAATGGCGCGATGCGATGCAGGAGAAGCACCTGCCGCTGATCCCGAGCTACGAGCGGCCGCGGAAGTTCGCGACGCCGATGCTGAACAAGCGGCGCACGGGCGCCGACCTCTTCCTCGCGCCATCGCTATCGCCCGATGGCAAGCAGATCGCGTTCATCTCGACCGGAAGCTTCCTCCGGGGCGAGGTGTTCCCCGACCTCTGGCTCGGCAATGCAGAGACGGGCAAGCGCGTCAAGCGACTCGTGAAGAGCACGACGAACACCGATGCCGAAGAGCTGCGCATCCTCTATTCGCAGAGCGCATTCTCGAACGACGGCCGGATGCTCGCCTACACCGGCCAACGCCGGGGGAAGGACGCCCTCTATCTCCTCGATGTGAGGAGGCGAAAGACGCTCTTCCGCTTCGACCTCCCGCTCGAGGGGATGCTGAGCCCGAGCTTCTCGCCCGATAACAAGCGGATCGCCTTCAGCGGCAACAAGGGTGGCATCACCGATCTCTACATCGTGGACATCGACGGCAAGAACCTGCGGCGCCTCACCGATGACCGGTACGGTGACCTCCAGCCGCAGTGGTCACCCGATGGAAAGACGATCGCTTTCGTGAGCGAGCGCGGCGAAGGATCGAATCTCGACGTGCTTCAGTACAACCGGTGGCGCCTGGCGCTGCTGGATGTCGAGACGATGCGCATCGAGGTCCCCCCGATGCAGGACGGCCTGAATCTCAATCCGATGTGGGCGCCCGACGGCAAGTCGGTCGCGTACATCACCGATCGAACGGGCATTGCAAACGTCTTCCTCTATGACATCGCCCAGCGCGAGCACTACCAGCTGACGAACGTCGTGGGCTCGATCTCGGCGATCACCGAGTACAGCCCGGCGATCACGTGGGCGCGCGGAGCCGACAAGCTCGCATTCACGTACTACGAGGATGGCAACTACAGCGTCTGGGCGACGGACAATCCCCGCTCACTCCGCAAGGCGCCGTACCGGAGCCCCATCGTCGGGCCCACCATCATCGCGGACGCGACGGCGAATGCGATGCCCGGCGTGCCGGTGCCGGGATCGGTCGCCGCCGCGGTACCGCCGATCACTGGCGCGATTGACACGACGGTCGTCGCGATGGCGCGGGGCGACAGCACGCCGCGCCGCCGGTCGATCTACCGCGGCGATGACGGATTTCGCGATGCGGATCAGCTTCCCGCCGCCGAGCGCGGCGCAGCGCCCCTCACGGTGGCACAGCTGCTCGACAGCGCTGCATATGCGCTCCCCGATACGACGCGCTTCAAGGATTATCAGTACAAGGTTCGCTTCCTCCCCGAGTACATCGGGCAGCCACAGATCGGCTACGCCCAGGACAACTTCGGGCGCGGCGTGTACGGCGGGACGACGCTGATCCTGAGCGACATGCTCAGCAATCACCGGCTCACCTTCGCCGGCGGCTTGAACGGACGCCTGGCCGACGCCCAGATATTCGCGGCCTATACGAGCCTGAAGGACCGGATGCAGTACATCACGGGCATCTCCCAGGAACCGTATTACTTCTATTCGGGCGATCGACTCGTCGGGGGTGAGACCGACCCGATCATCGAACAGCAGCAGCTCATCACGCGGTACGTGATCCGGCAGGTGTTCGGCATTTCCCAGTATCCCCTCAACCGGTTCACGCGGTTCGAGCTTGGGCTGAGCTACAACAACGTCGATCGCTCGACGCTCTACATCATTCGACAGATCGACCGCGTGAGGAATG
The DNA here is from genome assembly GCA_031426115.1 of Gemmatimonadaceae bacterium. Lineage (GTDB taxonomy): Bacteria > Gemmatimonadota > Gemmatimonadetes > Gemmatimonadales > Gemmatimonadaceae > JANPKQ01. The sequence continues at coordinate 9,829 of JANPKQ010000132.1, forward strand.
TCGCGTCCCAGTTCTACATGGGCCCGACGATCAACGAGCCGGGCCTGAACTATGTCCAGCCCAACGCGGCCTACGTCTCGGATAACACGCTGTTCGGCTACACGGGCCCCATCATGGGACGCCGGTTCCGCTTCCAGGTGACCCCGACCCTCGGCTCCTTCCGCTGGATGGAGTACCTCGCGGACTATCGCCGCTACGACCCGATCATCTTCAACTTCATCACCGTGGCGACGCGATTCACGTCGCGCATGGCCGTTGGCCGCGACGAGATGGAGACGCCGGTGTACATCGGGCGGCCGGAGCTGCTGCGAGGGTACAACCGCGAGTCGTGCAGCCAGACCGGCATCGATGGGCAGTTCGACATCGACAGCTGCGCCGCTGCGCGCCTCATCGGCAGCCGTGTCGCGATCGCCAATGCGGAGGTGCGGTTCCCGCTCATCCGGCAGTTCTACTTCGCGATCATTCCCTTCCCACTCCCGCCGGTGGACGGCCTCGCCTTCTACGACGTCGGCGTGGCGTGGTCGGGCAGCGACGACTTCGAGTGGTCGAAACCCTCGAGTGGCAACATCAACGACGTGCGCTATCCGCTGCGCAGCTACGGCTTCGGAGTGCGCGTCAACCTGTTCAACTTCGCGCTGGCGCGGTGGGACTACTCCATTCCGCTGGATGTGGATCGCAAGGGGTTCTGGACATTCTCCCTCGGGCCGAGTTTCTGACGGCTGCGTACCCGGTAGTACTGCGTACTGACTGACCGCGACTGCATACGGATCTGCACTGCTTACTGCGCACGTACTTCGTACGGAGTACCTGGTACACACGGCCAGGGCGGACCGGCAGAGGCAGGCGGAAGATCGAGGCAGAGGCGGAACGGCATGGGGGAAGCTGACGGCTGACGGCTGACGGCTGGCCGCTGACAGCTGACGGCTGACGGCTGCCAACGCGGCACGCAGGGGACGCAGGGGACGCAGGGGACGCAGTTCAACCGTACATCAGTAGCCAGTACGCAATGCGTGCGAAGTAAGCAGTGCCCATGCGTACGTAGTCGCGGTCAGTCGAGTACGCAGCACGCAGTACGCAGTCGCATTGAAAGCCTTGTAGCAATCCCAGCCGTCCGGTAGCTTCCCTCGGTGCGCATCCTCCCCGCATTGGTGCTCGTCCTTGCGGCGTGCGACGCCTCGGACCGCCCTGAGCCTGCTTCTGCCGGCGGTCCTTCCGTCGTCGCTCCCCAGTCGCGCGATCAGCTCCTGCTGCGCGTGCCACGCCGCGGTGGATCTGCCCGGGTGTACGCCTACCCGCGCCTCGACACCATCGTCTGGACCGCTCCAGCCGCGACGCCGGTAGTGACGCGCGCGCTCGCGTTCGATCAGGACGCCGGGATCTTCGCATACGTGGACTCGAAGAGCGTCCCGCGATTCCTCGACCTCCGGACGGGAGCGACACCGGCAGGCGTATCGCCGCTCAAGGGGATCGTCGCGCGCGACGCCCTCAACGTCTACGGAATTGCGGCCGATGGGTCGGTCATCCGCGCGACGCCGGGCGCGTTGACGGGCTCGGCGTGGAAGTACAAGCCGCCGGTTCGCGCCAACGCGGTATTTCCGCAGCCCGATGGCTCCATCCTCGTCGTCGGCGATCGTCAGAAATCGCTCGCGGTGTGGCACCTGTTTCCTCCCGATCGGCAGGTCATGGACTCGGCGAGCCTGCCGCAGTCCCGGCAGGCGGTTCCGATCCAGGTGGGCGACCGGCTGTACCTCCCGGTGGATTCAGGGCTCGTCGGCCTCCGCGGGCGCGATCTCGCCCTCGTCGCGCCGATCGAGCTCGATGCGCCCGCGATCGCCCTTGTTCCGACGCCAAGCGGCGACCGCATGTTCGTCGCGTCCGATTCCAGCAGTGAGATCCAGATCGTCGATCGCTACCGCGACGAGATCATCGGCGAGATCAAGCTCCCAGGCCAGCCGTCGGAGCTGCGCATGGACGCCCTCGGACGTTATCTCATCGCGCGACCGGCGAGCGGCGACTCGATCTGGGTCATCGCACTGGGCACGGGCCGGGTGATCGGGTCGGCGAAGAGCGCATGGCGGCCCGACCTCCCCGTCGTGACGCCGGATGGCGGGATCGCACTCGTGAACGGGCGCGAGGTCACGGTCCTCGACGCCGAGACGCTGCAGAAGCGCTCGACGGTGAAGACCGGCGCCGATGACTTCTGGTATTTCTTCGAGTGGCGGGGATTCAGGCCGCGCGCGGAAGGGATCGACGAGCCTGTGACCTTCGAGGGCATCGGCGTCACGGATTCCACCCCGCTCACGGACACCGCGTGGGCCGACTCGCTGCTGCGCATGCCCCCCGTGACGCCGCTGCTTCCGCCGACGTCGGACAGCGCACCGCGCGCGCCAACATCGTCGGTCACCGGCTTCACCGTGTCCTTCGCTGCGTTGCTCGATCAGGGCAAGGCGCAGGAGCTCGCGGCGACGATCAAGGTGGACGGCCGGTCCGCGCACCTCGTGCCCTCCGTGCGCCAGGGCGTGACCGTATTTCGCGTGGTCCTCGGCCCATACCCGTCGCGCGCCGATGCGGAGCGCGCGGGCCGGAGCTCGGGCCGACAGTACTGGGTGTACGAGGGACCACCCTGACCTCGGCGGCCATGGCGATCCCCGAGCCCGGCTGGGAGGACGAGGGCCGACGGCTTTCGCCCCTGCTCGACACGCTGTCCGCGATCGTCGTGATCGGCGGCGATGTTGGCGCGGCTGCCCTCGTCGCGCTCGGCGCCGCGCATGCACAGGCGGAGCGGCGCCGCGTCGTCATCGGTGACCTCGTCGGCGACCTCGATGTACTCGAGGCATTGATTCCGCGGCACGATCCGCACGGCCTCGCCGACAGCTTCACCTACGGCATCTCGCTGAATCGGATCGGCTATGCGGTCGAACCGGGCGGGAACCTCTACATCATGCCGAGCGGTTCCGAGCCGGTTGCGACGAGCGCGATCATCGGACACTCCCGCTGGCAGCGGCTCGTCAGCGGCTTTCGGGAGGTTGGCGCGCTGCTCGTGCTCGTCGCTCATTCCCGCGCCCCGTCGCTCGCGGGGCTCGTCGGCGTCACCGACGGTGCGTTGCTCGTTGGCGACACGCGGCTCGAGGCACCCGCGCACGTCATCGCTCGCGCGCGTCCGCGCGGTGCCGCGAACACTGCGAGCGCGACGACGTCCGGCAGCAACGCGGCAGCGGCGCGCCCGGTGCCTGCGCTCGTGCGCTCCGCACCGGGACCTGCGCCCGTTGCTCGCGTCGCGCAACCGGCGAGCGGGGAAAGCGACCCGCGTGCATCGAGCCGGCGAACGTGGGCGATCATCGGGATGACACTGGCGGCGGCGCTCGTTGCACTCGCGGGGATCACGGTGACGCGGATGGCCGATCCCCCGATCGTGGAGAGCGCAGCGTCCGGCACCCTGTCTCCCCCGTCGATCACCCGGCCAACCGTCGCCGCTCCTGCTGCCGAAACGCCGCCCCCGGTGGAGAACCCGGGGGATTCGGCACGCGCCGCTCGCTACTCGGTCGTCGTCGTCGCCGCGAACACCGCAGCGGGAGCAGATGACAATCTTCGCCGCGTCAGCGACCTGCCAGCCGCGACGTCGGCGCCGAGCATCGACGGCGGCGCGCTCTGGTACAAGGTTTTCGTCGGCGCCTTCACCGCGCGAGCCGGCGCCGAGGCGCTGCGCGACTCGCTGCGCGGTGCGGGACGTGCCGGCGACGTCATCGAGCCGATCGTCGTGCTTCCCTTCGCATTCCTGGCCGCCGAGGCCGTCCCGGCCGACTCCGTCGCGGCGGTCCGCGCTCGGCTTGCGGCGATCGGCGTCGCCACATATCCACTCGTCCAGGACGACGGCACGAGCCGACTGTTCGCCGGCGCGTTCGCGAGTCCTGACGAGGCCATGCATCTCGCGCCACTGCTGCGCACGGCTGGAGTCCAGCCGCGAATCGTGTACAGGACGGGGAGACCGCGCTAGTGCGTCTGACGAAGCTGGAGCTGCACGGGTTCAAGTCGTTCGCCGATGAGACCGAGATGGTCTTCGAGCCGGGCGTGACCGCGATCGTCGGACCCAATGGGTGCGGCAAGTCCAACGTCTCGGACGCGGTACGCTGGGTGCTCGGCGAGCAGCGCGCGCGCGCCCTGCGCGGCGCGAAGATGGATGAAGTCATCTTCCAGGGATCGTCCGGGCGCCGGCCAGTGAACGTGGCGGAAGTCTCGCTGCACTTCGACAACGACGATGGTGCGCTCCCCGTCGCATTTCGGGAGGTCGTGATCACGCGGCGCCTCTCGCGTTCGGGGGAGAGTGAGTACCTGCTCAACCGCACGCCCTGCCGTCTACGCGACATTCAGGATCTCGTGCGCGGTACGGGGCTCGGCGCGGATTCCGGCGTTGTCATCGAAAGCCGGATGATCGACGCGCTGCTCTCCGACCGACCCGATGAGCGGCGCGAGCTGTTCGAGGAAGCCGCAGGTGTCGGACTGTATCGCGACCGCAGGCGCAGCGCGGAGCGCCGCTTCGAGGAGACGACGCTCGACCTCTCGCGCATCGACGACCTCATCGGTGAGGTCCAGAGCCAGGTGCGCTCACTGGCGCGGCAGCGGAAGCGTGCAGAGCGGCATGCCGAGCTGACGACGCGCCGATTCACGGTCGAGATCGCGCTCGCCGCGAGAGAAATGGAAGCGTGGCGGGAAGAGCTCGCGCGGCTCGAGGGGCGAGTCACCGCGCTGCGCGAGGAAGCGCCGGCTGCCGAGGGGCGCGTTGGCGAAGCGGAAAAGACGCGCGACGAGGCACATTCCGCGCGCGCCGTGGCAGAAGGCCGGCGCGCAGAGCTGTCGCGGCTCGTGGGGACGCTGCGTGAAGGCGCGCTCGAGCTCCAGGGCGAGATCGCGGTCGCCGAGGAGCGGCAACGCAACGCGCTCGCGCGTCGGGCTCGTGCCGAGGCCGAGCGCCGGGAGGGCGAGGCGCAGGGCATGCGCCTCGGCGACGACCAGGATCGCGCACGCGCGGAGCGTGCGCAGCTCGAGGGCGAGCTCGCCGGCGCTCGCACCCACGCCCGTGAAGCCCAGCGAGAGGAAGAAGGCGCGCGCGCCATGGTCGTGGCGGCGCGCAGTGCGGTGGAAGCGGCCGAGGAAAGCGCACGCACGCTTCGCGATCGTGTGCGACGCCTCGAGCTCGACCGCGAGGCAGCCGAGCGCGAGACCGCGGAGACATCCGTGCGCGTGCACTCCCTCGAGAACGAGCGCGCGACTCTCCTCGATGAAGTCGCCGCCGCCGAGCGCCAGCTCGAGATCGCGACGGATGACGTCGAGATCGCGCGAGAGGCTGCGGCGACGTCGGCCGCGGAGCGGGACGAGGCGCGAACGGCGGCGGCCGCGGCGCGAGAGCGCGAGGCCGCGGCGCGAGGAGAGCTGTTCCGCGCCGACGAGGCGCTGACGTCACTGCAGGGAAAGGTCAACGCGCTGGAAGCGCTGGAGCGCGAACGCGTGGGACTCGCCCCGGCCGCGGCACGCCTCCTCCGCGAACGCGATCGGCTGTCGGCGGGCGCGGTGCTCGGCCCGCTCAGCGATTTCATCTCTGCCGATGCCGGTGACGCGCTCAGTGTGGAGCGTTTTCTCGGGGCGACGGTGCACGCGATCCTCGTGCGCGACCGGGACGCGGCCGATGAAGTGCGAGCGTGGCATCAGGCCTCGAACCCTGGACCGTTGCTCCTCCTCCCCGTGGCCGAGGCGCCACAGCCGGCGCCAGCTGGCGTGGACGACGAAGATGGCTCCCTCGCGGGCCGCGTCACCGCTACCGAGCCCGCGCGCGCCTGGGTGCGTGCGCTCCTCGGTCGGGTCGCGTCGATCGGAAGCGGCGATGCGTTCATCGATGCGCGCGGGGCGGTCTGGCTCCCGGGAACCGCGGGCGGTCCAGGCCCGCTGCGTCGGCGCGCAGAGCTGTACGCGCTGCGCACGACGGTCGCCGAGGCCACCGAGGCACGCCAGCGCGCGTCGGCTGCGGGGGATGAGGCACGCGCACGCGCGCAGGAAGCGGATGAGGGCGCGACGGCAACGACAGAGCGGGCGGCCGAATCCGCGCGCGGCGTTCGGGTTGCGGAGGAACGCCGGACCGAAGCCGAGCGTCGCCTGCGGCGCGTGGAACGTGCGGCCGCCGAAGCCGGTGAGCTCGCCGCCAAGCTCACCGCACGCCGCGATGCGCTTGCGGCTCGCGTCGTGGCGCTCGACGAAGAGTCTGCAACGGGGGCGACGGAGGTCGTCGCACGCGAAGCGGTGCTCTCCGAAGCGCGCCAGCGACTCGGAGCCGCGGAGGCTTCACATGACGATGCCCGCGAGCGCCGGACGAAAACCCAGGTCGAGGAAGCGCAGGCCAGCGCACGACTCCAGATGGCGACCGATCGCGAGAAGCGCCTCGCCGAGGAGCACGCGTCGGCCGCGGCCCGTCTGGATGCACTGCACAACGAGCTCGCGTCGCTGTCCGCGGCGGATAGCACGCTCGCGGAGCAGATGGCGCACTGGCACGCCGAGCTCGACGCCCGTCGCGCGACGGCGGCCGACGGGGAATCGCGGCTCGCCGCGGCAGAAGAGGGAGTGCGCGCCGCAGATGAGCTGTTCGCAACCGCGGAGCATGGACTGGATGACGTTCGCCGCACGGCGACGGCCCTCACGGAGGAGTCCCACCACGCGGAGCTGCGGCTCACGGAGCTATCCGGCCGACGGTCGGCGATACGTGAGCGACTCGAGATGGAGTGGCGTCGTCCGGTGGAGGAGCTGCTTGCCGAGGTCGCGCCGATGGAGATCGACGACATGTCGCTGCGGTCGGAGGCGGAGTCGATCCGTTCGCAGCTCGATGCGCTCGGGCCCGTGAATCCGCTCGCGATCGAGGAGCACGAGGAGGAATTGAAGCGCGTCGAGTTCCTCAGTTCCCAGCGTGCCGACCTCGCCTCGGCGAAGCTTTCGCTGCAGCAGGCGATTCGGGAGATCGACGCGACGGCCCGCGAGCTGTTCCTGACGACATTTACGCAGGTGCGCGAGAACTTCCGACAGATCTTCATGACGCTGTTCGGCGGCGGCGAGTGCGACCTCCGGCTCGAGAATCCCGAGGCGCCGCTGGACTGCGACATCGAGATTCATGCATCGCCGCGCGGGAAGCGGACGCAGCGCATCCACCTGCTCTCGAGCGGGGAGCGCGCACTCGTGGCGCTGTCGCTCCTGTTCGGCATTTTCCTCACGAAGCCGAGCCCGTTCTGCCTGCTCGACGAAGTGGACGCGCCGCTCGACGACCAGAATATCGGCCGCTTCGTCCGCATGCTCACCCAGTTCAAGTCGCGGACGCAGTTCATCGTCATCACCCACAATCCGCGGACGACCACCGAAGCCGCGGATGCGGTGTACGGCGTCACGATGCAGGATCTCGGTGTGTCGTCGGTCGTCAGCGTGCGGATGCGCGGCGCGGCGATCGAGAGCGCCATTGCGGGGCGCGCCGAGCGGATGGAGGCCGCCGCGGCTTCAGTATGATGCGCCGCCGACGGGCGAGGCCCGGCATCGCCGTCCTCGCGACCGTCCTGCTGGTATTCCTCCCGGCCGCATCCGTGTCCGGCCCGCCGAACGCGGCTCCGCTGACCGGTGTGGACCTCATCGTGCCTCCGGGCGACACGCTCGAGACGGTGACCCCGACGTTCACGATCCGCGCGCGCGATCCGCAGCCGATCGACCGACCGATCACGCTCCGCCTGCAGGTCGCGTTCACGCCAGGCTTCACGGGACAGTTCGTGCTCGATACCACCGTCATCGCCGATGCGTCAGCGCTGACGCTGACGCGCCCGCTGCCGAGCAGCTCCACCGTTTATATCCGCGCGAGCGCGCGGGCAAACAACGGCGAGCTCGTGTTCTCGGAGGTCGCCCAGCGCGTGGTTCCGGCGTGGCTCACCCTGATCTCGCCGAACGAGCTGAACGGAACGACGCTCGAGACCCAGCGGCCGCGTTTCATCTGGCGCAGCGCGCGGATCAACGCACCGCCGGGGCCGTGGCTGTATGACCTCCAGATCCGGAACGTCGCCACGGGGCAGATCCTGTTCTATTCCAACCTGTCGGACACGAGCTTCGTCCTGCCGGTGGGATCGGCGGGCCTGCCGCTCGAGTTCAATACGTCGTACCGCTGGTCGGTGACGGCGCGCATTCCGTCCGGCGAATCGATTACGGTGATGAGCCGCAGCTCGTTCGTCATCCTGAATCCAACCGTGCCGCTCGCGACGCTGCTCTACCAGAACTTCCCGAACCCGTTCCCGAGCGCGACGTCGAGCTCGACGTGCGTCTGGTTCGACCTCAGCACGCCGAGCGTCGTGAGCCTCGACATCTTCGACATCAGCGGGCGTCATGTCGTGAACATCATTCCCGGGCGCGAGGGCCCCGCGCAGTACGCGGCCGGGCGTCACGGTCGCGTGGGGCCGGGGACATCGCCATCCGGTTGCAACGGCAACGTGCAGTGGGATGGCCGCGGCCGGGACGGTGCCTTCGCGCCGCCGGGGGTATACCTGCTTCGACTGCGCGTGAGCGGCACCGAGTCGGTGAAGAAGATCGTGTTTCGCGGCGGTCCGTGAGGCTGACCACCATCGGGACCGGAACGGCGGCCCCGTCGCCTACGCGAGTCTGCTCGGCGCAGCTCGTCGAAACCGGCGGTGTCAGGCTCCTCCTGGACTGCGGCAGCGGCTCCGTGCATCGCATGGCGCAGCTGGGGATCGACTGGATGGCGATCACTCATCTCGCGCTGACGCACTTTCACGCCGATCACACGACAGACCTCGCGACGCTGCTGTTCGCCTGGCGCTACGGCGCCATTCCGTGGCGTGAGGCGCCGGTGACGGTGTTCGGGCCGCCGGGAACCGCCGCGACGGTCGCGAGCATTGATACGGCCTTCGGCGGGAAGTTCGCGACACTCGGATTTCCGATCGACGTGCGCGAGCTCGCTGAAGGAGAGTCGGTGGATCTCGGAGCCGTGCGCCTCGAGACGCGCAAGGTTCCACATACGCCGGAGAGTGTGGCATATTCAATCCGATCCGGCGCCCGCCGGATCGTCTACACCGGCGATACCGGACCGGACGCAACGCTCGGGGAATGGGCCGCGGGCTCCGACCTGCTGTTGGCGGAGTGCTCTCTTCCGGAGTCGATGAAAATGGCGACGCACCTGACGCCGGAGGACTGCGGTGAGCTGGCTGGCCTCGCTGGTCCCGCCATGCTCGTTCTCACGCACTTCTATCCACCCGTCGAGCCACTGGACATACGTGCCATCGTGCGAGAGCGATACGCGGGTCCCGTGGTGCTCGCGACGGACGGGTGGTCCACCGTGATCGAGGAAGGGTAAATGCTGGTCGTGATGCAGCACGGGGCGTCGCAGGGCGACGTGGACCGGGTCGTTCGCACCATCGAGGAGCTCGGCTACCAGGCGCGGCCGATGCCGGGCGCGCAGCGGACTGCCGTGGGCCTCGTCGGGAACGATGGGCGCGTGGACAGCTCGCGCATCGAGGCGCTGCCCGGCGTGTCGCAGGTCATCCACGTGTCGCAGCCGTACAAGCAGGTCTCGCGCGAGTGGCGCCCCGAGGACACGATCGTGCAGATCGCGCCCGGCGTGCGAGTCGGCGGGTCCGAAGTGGCCGTCATCGCCGGGCCCTGCTCGGTCGAGTCGGAAGAGCAGATCCTCGCCGCCGCCCGGGCCGTCGTGGCGGCGGGCGGGACGGCGCTCCGCGGTGGCGCCTTCAAGCCGCGCAGCTCGCCCTACGCGTTCCAGGGACTCGGGAAAAAGGGGCTCGAGCTCCTCGCGCTCGCGCGGCGCGAGACCGGCCTGCCCATCGTGACGGAGGCGATGGACGATGAGGGTGCGCATCTCGTCGCCGAAGTCGCCGACTGCATCCAGATCGGCGCCCGGAACATGCAGAATTACTCGCTGCTGAAGACCGTCGGCCGCATTCGGAAGCCCGTGCTGCTGAAGCGCGGCATGGCGGCAACGATCAACGACCTTCTGCTCAGCGCGGAGTACATCCTCGCCGAGGGGAATGACCAGGTCATCCTGTGCGAACGCGGCGTTCGCAGCTTCGACACCCAGGCGCGGAACCTCTTCGACCTCACCGCCATCCCGATCGTGCAGAAGCTCTCGCACCTGCCCATCATGGCCGATCCGAGCCATGGCACCGGCCTGCGCGACAAGGTGACACCGATGGCGCGCGCGGCTGTCGCGGCCGGTGCGGACGGCGTCCTCATCGAGATGCACCCGACACCCGACCGCGCGCTGTCGGATGGCGCGCAATCGCTGCACCCGGAGCAGCTGACGGAGCTCGTCGCGGAGCTTCGCCTCATCGCCGGGGCGATCGGTCGCTCGCTCGCGCGGGCTCCCGGCGTCGGAACCGCACCGGCCTCCGTCGGGTAGGATGAGGTGACCGTACGCGAAGTGCCCACTACCTGGAGTGACATGCGACGTCTTCTCATGCTGGGCGCGGTATTCACCGCGCTGTCGTCCACGTTGCAGGCGCAGACACCGGAGTCGGTGATCGACAAGGCGGTGACCGCCTACAAGAGCATCCGGACGATGCGCGGCGGCTTCGAGCAGACGATCCGCAATCCGCTCACGGGCACGACGATGAACGCACGCGGCGACTTCCAGCAGCGGCTTCCCGACCGGATGGCGATCCTGTTCACCGATCCGAAGGGCGACCGGATCATCATTAACGGGCCGATCGCGTGGCTGTACCTGCCGAGCACCAACCCGGGCCAGGCGCTGAGGGTGCCATCGGGCGCCGGCGGCGGATCGCTGAACCTCACGGAGCTGTTTCTCACGTCGCCCGTCACGCGCTTCGCGCTGACGAGCGCCGGCGTCGCGACGGTTGGCAACCGTGCAACGCATGCGGTGCAGCTCGTGCCGAAGGTCGCAATTCCCGAGTTCAGCACGGCAACCGTATGGGTTGACGATGCGAACGGATTGATTCGCCAGTTCGAGATCACGGAGCCGAGTGGCCTTGTGCGGCGGATCCGGATGGTGGATGCGAAGGTCAACGCGCCGGTGGATTCGGGGGCGTTCACGTTCAAACCGCCGAAGGGCGTGAAGGTCATCGACCAGACGGGCGGACGGGGTCGGGCGCGGTAGGGGTTTTCCAGGATCCCGCTCGGGGCTTCCAAAGTCCCGCTCGGCGGCTGGCTTTCCAGGATTCCGCTCGGGGGCTGGCTTTCCAGAAGCCGGAACTGGAAGAGCATGAAGGGAACGAAGGGCATGAAGGACTCCGTGATTTGACCGGCGTCCTCCTGCGTTCAGGATCCCGCCTTAAGGCGGGCCTTCCAAAGCTGTAACAGGGAGGGACAAACGACGAAAGGCATGAGGCAACTGCATTCCTTGTGGGCGTGGCGGGAAACTCTACGCCGGGACGCCAACAATGTCGTTGCTGTTGCCCTATCCGCGTCTTTTCCGCGTCATCCGCGGCAGCCGTTCGTCGTTGCCTTTGCAGTTGTCCGCGTGAGTCCGCGTTCGTCCGCGGCCATTTAAGCAGTTGCCTTTGCGATCGTCCGCGGCGCTATGACTCTTCGAGAACCGCCGCGATCTCGGCAAGGCGCGAGTGATCAGCGGAGGGGTCAGCGGCGAGAAGATCGACCGCGGCTGCGCTGAGGGTTCTGTAGATCGTCGTCGCGCGATCATCCGCGGCCAGCGCCGTGAGGTGAGCGCGAACGGTGGCAGCATCGCCGCGAGCGATGGGACCGGTGAGCACCTGCGCGGGCTCGCCATCATGGAGGTTCGCGACCGACGCGCGAAGGAGCGCCGTGACCGCGCCGCGCGCATCGGCGGTGGACACGCCGGTGGAGCGCATCAGCTCTCCGGCCATCGCGGCAAGCACGGCGGGGAAGTTCGAGGCGAAGACCGCCGCGGCATGATAGCGGGCTTTCTCACCCGTCGGGATGACGAGCGTGCTCGCCCCGAGATGTCGGGCCAGCGTGCGGCCGACTTCGACTGCCGCAGGGTCACCATCGAGGCCGATCCACGCGCCACGAAGGCGATCCGCGGCGTGCGTCGGCTCGGCGATCGGGACGAGCGGATGAAAGGTGCCAGCGGCATAGCCACGTGCGCGGAGCCCGGTGAGTGCGTCGGGTGTTGCGCTGCCGCTGACGTGGAGAATGGTCGGGCGGCCGACATGAGCGCCTCGTGCATCGGGTCGCGTGCGTGCCCGACCCTCGACGCTGTCCGCGGCCCGCGCGGTCGCACCGATCTCCTGCAGCGCATCCTCCAGCTGTGCATCGCGCACCGCCACGATGACGACGTCTGCGGTGTCCACCGCCGTCGGGAGGGCGCCGGTCGTGATGCCGGGCTCCGGGTGACGGCCGTGCAGGCCGACGACCTCGACGCCTGATGCGCGAAGGGCGCCGGCGAGCCCACGTCCGACTCGTCCGGCGCCCAGGATGAAGACGCGCACGGTCACCGCGGCGCGCTGTCCGGACTCGTGCTGACGTGCATTGCGCGCGAGCGGGCCTCTGCGCGCGCGAGCACCTCGCGCTGGGTGCGCGCGCCGGCGATGATGTCCGTCGCGATGCGAATCGCTTCATCGTCGCGTGCGCGACGCAGGAACTCGGTATCCGGACTGAACACGTATCGCGCGATCTCCAACGACAGGATCCGCGAGACCGTCGGCGAGGCACGGTCGTACACGGCGCGATCGATGGCGACGCCGCGGCGCTGCATGCGGCGCCACAGCTCGTCGAGCATTGCGGGCGTCACGACGAAATCGGGCGACGTGATCGAGCCCGCCGCCTTCAGGGCGAGCCCGTAGTCGGTCACCGCATCGCGGAACTTCGGGCTGGTGGTACCGAGCGCGCGTGCGAACGCCACTTCCGCTTCCGTGATCGGTGCGCTGGTCACGACGACGTCCGGAGCGATGCCGCCCCCGCCGTAGACCTTTCGGCCAGCATCGGTCGTGAACACCGGCCGTTCGTCGCGTTCCGCCACGGGACCCAGCAGGTCCGCGGTGCCGGGCGGCGTTTCATCGGGAACGGTCGCGCGATTGATGCTGCGGCCGGACGGTGTGTACCACAGCGCTGTCGTCACCTTGAGCGCACCGCCGGATGCGAGGGTGACGACACTCTGCGCGCTACCCTTTCCAAACGTCGTGCGCCCGATGATCGCGGCGCGATCGTGATCCTGGAGCGCACCGGCAACGATCTCCGACGCGCTCGCGCTACCGCCATTGACGAGGACGACGAGCGGCATCGCCGCCCACTGCTGCGGCTCGCCGTCGAGGAACTGGTGGTTTGCGTCGGGGGTGCGACCGCGCATCTCCACCACCTTCTGCGCCGAATCGAGGAACAGGTCGGTGACGGCGACGCCCTGCTCGAGCAAGCCGCCGGGGTTGTCACGCAGGTCGAGGATCAGCTTCGTTGCACCCGAGGCCCGAAGGCGCTCGACCGCGGAGGTGAGCTCTGACGCCGTCGCCCCGCTGAACACGCCGACAGCGACATAGCCGACGGAATCGCGCAACATCACCGCACGACGAATCGCCTGACGGTGGATCTCCTTCCGCGTGATCGTGAACGGCATCGGCGCCGCGACGCCGGGCCGCTCGACGGTGATCGAGACGTGCGTGCCGGGCTTGCCGCGCACCGCCTTCGCGGCGTCCTCGACTGTCCACCCGCGGGTCGAGGCGCCTTCCACCGCGATGATGCGGTCGCCCGTCCGGATCCCGGCTGCCTCCGCGGGCCCGCCCGGGATCGGCGCGATGACGGTGATGCCTTCCTCGCGCGCGTCCACCTCCAGCCCGAGACCCTGATAGTTGCCGGTGGTGCTCTCGGTCAGCCGGTCCAGGCCGCGCGGGGCAAGATACGCCGTGTGTGGGTCGCCAAGCTCATTGAGCATGCCCTCGACGGCCGAACGATAGAGCGTCGCCTGCGGTACGGAATCGATGTACTTCGTCTCGACGAGCTTGAGCACCTGCTCGAAGAGATGGGCACCGTCGGTCACCACGGGAGCCGGAACGAGGCCGCGATGCAACAGCGCGCCGCCGGTGATCAGTCCCCCACAGAGGATGCCGAGCACGAGGATGCCGCGATATCCCTTCATTGGCCGCGCTCCACCAGATGCGTCATCATCGATCAGACCCCCGAAGGGCCGGGAAGGTTTCGGGCCAGCGCTCGGCAAGGATGCCGAGCATCTGCTCATGCACCGCCTCAGGAGTACCGGACGCATCAATGCTGGCGATGGTTCCAGACTCCGGATGGTCGCGCTGCCACTGCGGGGTCGCGAACTGCTCGAACGCCGCTGCGACGCGCTCGTGGAAGCCCATGTCCGCGCGCTCCATCCGGTCCCGGACGCCGCGCCGGTCGGCTCGGGCGAGCCCGTCAGCGGCCCGATGCAGGAAGAGGAGCGTCAGGTCGGGGCACAGGCCGGCGATCGCGAGCGCGTTGGACGCGCGCACTGCATCTTCCGGCAGCCCGCGGCCCGCGATCTGGTAGGCGTACGTCGAGAGGAAGAAGCGATCGGCGATGACGAGTCGGCCCTGCGCGAGCGCGGGCCGAATCACTCGCGTGACGTGCTCGGCGCGGGACGCGAGAAAGAGCAGCGCCTCGGTCGCCGGGACCATCTCGCCAGCCGGGTCGAGCAGGAGCGAGCGGACCTTCTCCCCTGTCGGCGTTCCGCCGGGCTCCCGTACGATGAGATGCGGGACATCGCGTGAGCGAAGAAGCTCCGCGAGTCGCGCGATCTGGGTGGTCTTGCCCGCCCCCTCGGGTCCCTCGAAGACGAGCAGTCGGCCCGTGGTCACGCTACCCCAACGTGATGATCGGGCTCGCGGCGCCCTTCTTCATTCCCTCGAGAATCCATCCATTCACGCGCGCCATCGTCTTGTCGAAATTCTCCTGCGCGACGATGAGGCGCTGGTACGCATCGTTCGTCTGGACGACGCCGAGGATGTCGTTGAGCTGCTGCTCCATCTCCTCGGTCGGCTGCTCACCGCGCTCGATCATCACGTGCGCGTCCGCGCGGATCTGCTCCATCTGCTGGAGCAGCGTCATCGCAGCGCGGTCCGCGGTGATCGCATCGTTGGCGCGCTTCACGGCCTGGTATTCCGAGCTCTGGCCGATCAACCGTCCGAGATCCTTCGCCTTCTCCTCGAGCATCGTCACTCCGCACAGGTTGCCACGACGAACCGCTCCCGGCCGGCGAGATCCAGCCGAACGCCAACGTCGTGATAGCGTGGATTGGTCGCCGCCATTTCGGCGGCAAGTGAGGCACGGCGCGCATCGACCTCGAGGAGGATGTGTCCTCCGCGCTCCAGAATCGCAGGCGCCGCGCCAAGCAGCGAGCGGATCGCGGCCATGCCTTCGTCGGGGCTGAACAGCGCGACCGCCGGCTCCCAGTCGCGCACTCCCGCTGGCAGCCCGGGCGCTTCCCCGTACGCGATGTACGGCAGGTTCGCACACACGACACGCGCCTTGATGTCCTTCACTGGGCGCAGCAAAGAGCCCACCCGAAACTCCACTGGCGCCTTCAGCACCCGGCCGAGCGCGGTTGCGTTGGCGCGCGCCACCGTGATGGCGTCGCGCGAGATGTCCGTCGCGACAATCCGATCGAAGCGCGCTTCCATCGCCAGCGCCAGCGCGATCGCTCCCGATCCCGTGCCGACGTCGATCGCCGTGCCACCCGCGG
Source organism: Gemmatimonadaceae bacterium (assembly GCA_031426115.1). Classification (GTDB taxonomy): domain Bacteria; phylum Gemmatimonadota; class Gemmatimonadetes; order Gemmatimonadales; family Gemmatimonadaceae; genus JANPKQ01. Next base: position 25,511 of record JANPKQ010000132.1, read on the forward strand.
GGAGTCCGAGCGTCAGCACGAGCTCGACGAGCTCCTCGGTCTCCACACGCGGAATCAGTACGCGCTCGTCCACCATGAGCGTCAGATGCCTGAAGGCAGCACGCCCGACGGCGTAGGCGAATGGCGCGCCCCGCGCGCGCCGGGTCGCGGCGGCCATCGCATCGCGCAGGGTCGATGCATCGACCGCGACATCGGGGTGCATGCTCGGCCAGAAGCGCGGCACATCGAGCACCGACGCGACGATGTCCCGGGCTTCCCGCCGTGCCTCGGCGATGCCGCCCTCGCTCAGCAGGCTCTCGAGCTCGGCCACGAGCTCGCGGATCGTGACCGGCGTCGGGCAGGCGCGTGCCGCGCGCTCACTCATCGAGGCGTTCCTCGACATCGGCGACGCGCAGCGCATCGATCAGCGGCTGGATCTCGCCATCGAGCACGCGGGTGAGGTCGTGCATCGTGAACCCCACGCGATGGTCGGTGATGCGGTTCTGCGGAAAGTTGTACGTCCGGATCTTCGCCGATCGGTCGCCGGTGCCGACCTGGGTCTTTCGCATGCGCGCGCGGGCCGCTTCACGCTCAGCGAGCCGCATATCCAGCAGGCGCGCGCGGAGCACCTCCATTGCCTTGAGCTTGTTCTGGAGCTGCGACTTCTGGTCCTGCTGCGAGACCACGAGTCCGCTCGGAGCGTGCGTGATGCGCACCGCCGAGTCGGTGGTGTTCACGCTCTGGCCTCCCGGGCCGGAGGATCGAAAGACGTCGATGCGCAGATCCTTGTCCTCGATCTTCACGTCGATCTCCTCGGCCTCCGGCAGCACGGCGACGGTGGCGGCGGACGTGTGGATGCGGCCCTGGTTCTCGGTGGCCGGAACGCGCTGAACGCGATGAACTCCCGATTCCCAGCGCATGGTTCCGAAGGCACCGTCCACCGGGACCTTGAAGGTGACCTCCTTCACGCCACCGAGGGTGCCGTCGCTCATCGAGATCAGCTCCATGCGCCAGCCGCGCCGGTCGAGATAGCGGCTGTACATGCGATAGAGGTCGGCCGCGAACAGCGCGGCCTCATCGCCGCCGGTGCCTGCGCGAATCTCGACGATCGCCGGGCGGTCGTCCAGCGGGTCCTGCGGGATGATGAGCGGGAGGAGCTCCTTCTCGGTGCGAGGGATGGCCTCCTCGATCCGCTTGAGCTCTGCCCGCGCTTCTTCGGCCATCTCGGGGTCGTCAACGCCGACGAGCTCGCGGACCTGCGCGAGCTCGTCGTCGTACTTCTGGAGCCGTGTCGCCAGTTCGGCGACTTTGCCGAGACGCTGGTGTTCGCGTCCGAGGGAGGCGAGTCGAGCACTATCACGAACGGTTTTCGGATCGGACAACTCTCGTTCGACCTCTCCCGCCCGTGCGAGCGCCTCCTTGATTCGTTCGCGAAGACTCAGGTCAGCTCTCCTTCTTGGTGTACTTCTGGCGGAAGCGCTCGACGCGGCCTGCGGTGTCGACGAGCTTCTGCTTGCCGGTGAAGAACGGGTGGCACTGCGCGCAGATGTCGGTGTGGATCTGGGCCGAGGTCGAGCGCGTCTGGAACGTGTTCCCGCACGCGCACTTGACGGTAGCGGTCGCGTACTGGGGGTGGATATCGGCTTTCATTGGAAACCCTCGAATGTTCAGGAACGAAGCCCGCAATATACCCGGGCCGGGGCGTAAAAGACAAGTTGACAACGGGTTGGCGGTTTGACTCTCCGGCCCGACGTCCATAAGTTGCCGCCTGCGCGCCGGTTACCTCGGGCGCCTGCCGCCGGGCCGCAGCGAGGCAGACTGACCTCCACCATGATCGCCGGTGATGAACGAGTGATGCATACCGCGGAGTTCCTGGCCACCGTCCCGCTGTTCTCCAGCCTCGATAGCGTCGAGCTCAGTCGCTTTGCCGAGCTGCTTCGGGAGAAGTCGTTCCTCAAGGGCTCGGTGATCCTCTTCGAGCACGATCCCGGCGATGCGCTGTTCGTGCTCCGCCACGGGCGCGTGAAGGTCGTGCGCGTGGGCGAGGACGGGCGGGAGGTCATCCTCGGCGTCCTCGGTCCCGGCCAGTACTTTGGCGAGCTGTCACTCATCGACGACGGGCCACGGTCGGCGCACGTCATCGCGATGGATGACTCGACCCTGCTGATGCTGCATCGCGACGATTTCCGCCGGCGTGTGGAGGCGAGTCCCGCGGTGGGTTGGGCGCTGCTCCAGGAGCTGTCGCGGCGCCTGCGACGCGCCGATGACAAGATCGGCGGACTCGTGCTGCTCGACGTTCCCGGACGCATCGCACGGCTGCTCATCGATCACAGCGACGAGGGCGGGACACCGACCATCCAGAAGGCACTGACCCACCAGACCATTGCGCAGATGATCGGCGCGAGCCGCGAGACGGTGTCGCGCGCGATGCGCGAGTTCCAGGACGCGCATTGGATCACCGTCGAACGCCGCCGCATCACGATCGCCGACCGCGACGCGCTCGAGCGCCGCGCTCACGCGCGAGTGTGATCCGCGTCACGCGAACGGCGTAACGTCGGTCCTTTCCCGTCGGTCGCGCCGCCGGTATCATAGCGCATGCAAGACAGAGCAGCGCCGAGCTTCCGCGTCCAGTTCTGGGGCACGCGCGGTTCCATTCCGAGCCCTGGGCCATCGACCGTGCGCTATGGCGGCAACACGCCGTGCGTCGAGGTCCGGACGGCCGACGGCCGCCTCATCATCCTCGATGCAGGCACGGGCATCCGGGAGCTCGGCCGGTCGCTGATCGCGCGCGCCAACGGTGCGCCGATCGAGGGCGACATCTTCCTCACCCACGCGCACTGGGACCACATCCAGGGGCTGCCCTTCTTCGGCCCGATCTTCCAGCGCGGGAATCATTTCACGATCTGGGGCTCCAAGACGCTCGAGACGAGCATCGACCGCGTCGTGCGCGACCAGATGTCGCCCGTGGTGTTTCCCGTCGCGTTCGAGGAGCTGGCCGCCCGCATCGAATTCTCGGAGCTGGCCGAGGAGCGGCGGCAGGGGACGGGGTACGACGTCCAGGCGATCCGCGTCCGGCACCCGGGCGGCGCCCTCGGGTACCGGTTCACCCATGGAAACGGATACGGTGGAGCGCTCGTCTACATCTCGGACAACGAGCTGAACCCGTCGGCGAAGTACGAGCAGCCGGCGACGTGGCGCGGCGATCTCGTGTCGTTCGCGCGCGATGCCAAGGTGCTCGTGCACGACACGATGTACACCGTCGAGGAATACGATCACCATCGCGGCTGGGGGCATTCGACCTACCTGGACGCGCTGGAGCTCGCCCTCGAGGCGCAAGTGGAAACCCTCGTGCTCTTCCATCACAAGCCGGAGCGGACCGACGATGATGTCGACCGCCGGCTGGAGGAGTGCCGAGCGCTGGTCGCGAGTCGCGGACAATCGCTGCAGGTCATTGCTGCAGCAGAGGGCCTGACCCTGGTGGTCTGACGCGAAACGGGAGCGGCGGCGGAAGGAGCGTACTGGCTTCGCCGCGATCGCGTTTCGCAGGGTTGGTGTCCGTCCGTCGCGCGTCCCGCACACTTCCGAGCCCGCATTGAAGCCACTCCTGATCACCGCCCTCGGGCGCGCGTTCCCCACGATGCCGATGTCGCGTCGCGAGGAGGACATCGAGGTGCGACGGGTGATCGCCCTTCCCGTGGCGAGCATGCTCGACCCCGAACGCCCGACGGTGGTCCTGCTCGACCGGCTGCTGCTCCAGAGCGTCGGGTCGGATCGCGAGCGCCTCGTGGAGGTCGCGCGGATCGCCGCGGTCCTCGGCATCGGCGACGAGGGCGAGGTGGAGCCGAGTGCCGATTTCCCGAGCGATCTGCTCTCCGGGTTCGTTACGAACAACGAGCCGCCGGCCACGATGCAGATCCAGCTCCGTGCCGCCTTCCGCCACGCCGCGGCGCTCGCGGCCGTGCGCGCGTCGTCCGCGCTCGCGCAGATGCGCTATCACGAGCTGACGGAGCTGACGCGTGTCGGCGTCGCCCTCTCGACCGAGCGCGACCTCCTCAACCTCCTGGAGCTCATCCTCGGCCAGGCGCGCCGCATCTCGTGCAGCGACGCCGGCTCGGTCTATCTCGTCGAGAAGGAGAACGGGTCGCCGGCGAAGCTGCGCTTCAAGCTGGCGCAGAACTTCTCGCTCCCGAACCTGCCGCTCTCGGAGTTCACCGTCCCCATCGATCACACGAGCCTCGCGGGCTACACGGCGGCCTCGGGCGAGCCGCTGGTGATCTCGGACGTGTATCTCCTGCCCGAGGACGTCGAGTACAAGCAGAATCGGTCGTTCGACGAGAAGTTCGGCTATCGCACGAAGTCGATGCTCGTGATCCCGATGAAGACTCACCGGGACGAGATCATCGGCGTGCTGCAGCTCATGAACCGGAAGCGCATGTTCGAGGCGCGGCTCAGCAACCCGGAAACGGTCGAGCGCGAGGTGATGTCGTTCGACACGCGGTCCGTGGAGCTGGTCAATGCGCTCGCCTCCCAGGCAGCCGTCGCGATCGAGAACAGCCAGCTGTACGAGAACATCGAGCGCCTCTTCGAGGGCTTCGTGACCGCCGCGGTCACGGCGATCGAAGCGCGCGATCCGACGACGTTCGGTCACTCGGGGCGCGTCGCGACACTCACCGTCGGCCTGGCCGAGTCGGTGGATCGGTTCGGCCATGGGAGCTACCGCAACCTGCGCTTCTCTCGCGAGCAACTTCGCGAACTCCGCTACGCCGGCCTGCTCCACGACTTCGGCAAGGTGGGCGTGCGCGAACAGATCCTCGTGAAGGAGAAGAAGCTGTACCCGGCTGACCTCGAGCTCGTGCGCCACCGTTTCGCCTACCTGGCCCAGGGTGCGGAGCTCGAGTTCGAGCGCGCGCGCATCGACCACGTCCTGCGGAACGGGACGAAGGGATACGACGCGTTCGCCTCCGGCCTCGAGAAGCAGCTCCAGGCGCGGCGCGCCGAGCTGCAGCACTTCCTCGAGGCGATCGAGAAGGCCAACGAGCCGACCGTCACGGCGCAGGGCAACTTCGACGAGCTGGCTCGCCTCAACGACCGGACGTTCCGCGACATCGATGGTGGCGAGCGCCCCATGCTGACGCCGGGCGAGCTCCGCTTCCTCTCCATCCGGAAGGGCAATCTCGACGACGAGGAGCGCCGCGAGATCGAGTCGCACGTCACCCACACGTTCCGGTTCCTCGAGCAGATCCCGTGGACGCCCGAGCTTCGCGGCATTCCGGCGATCGCCTATGGCCACCACGAAAAGCTGAACGGCCAGGGCTACCCGCGCGCCGTCGATGCCGCGGCGATCCCCGTGCAGACGCGCATGATGACGATCTCCGACATCTTCGATGCGCTCACGGCATCCGACCGTCCCTACAAGCCCGCCGTCCCAGCCCAGCGCGCGCTGGAGATCCTGGACTCCGAAGCCCGGGAGGGGATGCTCGACGCAGACCTCCTCAAGACATTCATCGACGCGAAAGTGTTCGAGCTGGTGGGGAAATCGGACGGGTGATCCGCTAGCTGCAAGCGGGGAGCTCGGAGCGAGAAGCTCGTAGCTGTCCGCTGCTGCTGGCGTGGCGGACGATTGGAAAGACGTGCGACGAGCGGTAAGCAGCTCGGCTGCCAGCGTTCAGATAGTTGCCACGGCGGAAACCGGGAAGAAAATGCGGAACGGCCGGGGCATCATGGCCCTTGTCGTTCCGTCGTTTCCAGCGACGCACTTGCAGCTAGCCTGAAAGCTCGCAGCGAAGCTGCTTGCCGCTCGTCGCACGCCTTTCCGACCATATGGAGCACCACCAGCAGCGGTCAGCCGGCAGCTACCCGCTTGCGGCTATCGGCTCCCAGCGCGCAGTACCACGTCCTCCGCCCCCCAGCCGCCGCCGCCCGGGGTTTCGATCGTCAGCACATCGCCCGGCTGGAGTTGGATCGCGCATTTCGCGGGCAGCTCCACGCCGTTGAGCAGGTTCCGCCCGACGGCCCCGTTTCCGCCGCCGGCTGCTCCCCGGGGCGCGTGGCGCCGGCGCTCGGTGAGCAGGGTGACGACGCAGGGCGCGAGCGCGCGGTAGGCGCGCACCACACCGTCGCCTCCGCGGTGCGCCCCGGTGCCGCCCGAGCCCGAACGCAGGGCGTATCGATCGATGCGCAGCGGGTACGTCACCTCGAGCGATTCGATCGGCGTATTGCGCGTGTTGCTCATCCCGACGTGCACCGCGCTCGGGCCATTCCCCCGCGCACTCGCGCCCTGCCCGCCGCCGAGGGTTTCGTAGAACGTCCAGCCATCGCCGCCGAAGGTGACGTTGTTCATCGTGCCCTGCCCCTGGGCCGGAACGGGGATGCCGGCGTTCGCGAGTGCGCTGAACAGCGTATCGGTGATCCGCTGCGACATCTCGACGTTGCCGGCCGCGACCGCCGCCGGCCACCGTGCATTGACCGCTGACCCCGGCTCGGCCGCGATCGTGATCGCGCGGGCGATGCCATCGTTCGTCGGTACGTCGTCGTCGAGCAGGGTGCGCACGACGAAGAGCGCCGCGGCGCGCGCCACCGCGATGGGGCAGTTCACATTCCCGCGCACCTGAGCCGAGGTGCCCGCGAAGTCGATCGCGAAGGTGCCGTTCCGGATCGTGACCTCGACGGCGACGCGAATGTCGCGGTCATCGACTCCATCGCCTTCGAGCACATCCTCCGCCCTGCCCTGCGCGCCCTCGAGGCCGACCAAGCGAGCGCGCACCCGGCGCTCGGTGTAGTCGAGCAGTGCGCTCGCCGCGCGCTCGATGCGCGCCTCGCCCTCCCGTGCCAGCAGCGACCGCCACCCTTCGGCGCCAGCACGACAGGCCGCGCGCTGCGCCCGCAGGTCACCGCGACGCTCCGCAGGAGTTCGGACGTTCGCGAGGATGAGCTCCAGCACGGCGCGCTCCTCGACGCTGCCGCGCATGATCCGGATCGGAGGGATGACGATCCCCTCCTGCACGAGCTCCGTCGCGCCGCGCGGCATGCTGCCGGGCGTCATGCCCCCGACATCGGCATGATGAGCGCGGACCGCGGCGTATCCACCCGTGCGGCCCCCGACGTCGATCGCCTCGACCAGCGTGAGGTCGGGCAGATGCGAGCCGCCGCGATACGGATCGTTCAGGATGAAGACATCACCGGGATCCGGACCGGCCGCGCGCACGGCGCGCACCGACTCCGGCATCGCGCCGAGGTGGACGGGGATGTGCGCCGCCTGCGCGATCATGCGCCCCTCGGCGTCGAAGAGCGCGGACGATGCGTCGCGTCGCTCGCGGATGTTCGGCGACAGCGCGCCGCGCACCAGGACACTTCCCATCTCCTCGGCGATCATCGCGAAGGCGTGCGCCATCACCGTCAGCTCGAGCGTATCGAGCGCCGCGCTCATTCGCGCTCCATTTCCCAGCCGCCGATCGGGAGCGCACGTGCGACCCAGCCCTCGTCCACGAGCAGCGTCGCGTCCATCAGTGCGATCGTCGCCGGGCCGCGCACGGTGGCGTCGAACACTCCGCCGTCGTCGCGCAACGGTCCATCGCCGCGCCATGTGGACGGACCGCGACGCGCCAGGCGGGCGTCGCGCCCCTGCCCCGATGCCGCGTGGCGCGCACTGATGATCTCTACCGGCACATCGAGGGTGAACCCGAAGCGCTGGTCGTGGATGCCGACGAAACGGGCCGCGATGGCGTCGCCGGACATCGCCCGGACGACCGGCACCTCGAGCTCGTGGCCCTGGCCGCGGTAGCGCGCCCGAAACCAGGACTCGTGCACCACCGCGTCCCCGGCGACGCGGGTGAGCCGGTCGATGATCGCGGCGACGTCCTCGGACGTCATTGCCGTCGTGTCCCGCATGACGCTGCCCAGCGCCTCCCGACGCTCCGCTGCCAACGCGAGTCCGAGCGCGCTGAGCACCCCGGCCGCGGGAGGCACGAGGATGCGCCGCATCTCGAGGCGCATCGCGAGGCGGCAGGCGTGCAGCGGGCCACCTCCCCCGAAGGCGATGAGTGTGCAGTCGCGCGGGTCGATGCCACGCTCGACGCCGACCCTGCGGAGTGCCCGCGCCATCTCGGCGTCGGCCGCCGCGAGCATCGCGGTGGCTGTCCCGCGGACGTCCGCGCCGAGATGTGCCGCAAGCGAGGACACCGCGCGCAGCGCGGCGTCGGCGTCGAGTGCGACCCCACTGACGCCACCGACATCGATGTGGCCCAGGACGATATGCGCGTCGGTCACCGTGGCGCTCGTTCCTCCGCGGCCGAACGCAGCGGGACCCGGCCGCGCGCCCGCGCTTCGTGGACCGACACGCAGCGCACCGCCGTCGTCCATCCAGCCGATGCTGCCGCCTCCCGCCGACACCGTCTCGACCAGCACGCGCGGGAGCGCGAGCGCCACGCCGGCAACGCTTCCTCCCGCTTCGACAAGCGGTTGACCATCCAGAATGAGCCCCGCATCGGCGCTCGTGCCGCCGATGTCGATGGTCAGGGCGCGGCTGATACCGGCCGCCTTCGCGACGTAGGCGGCGCCGACGACGCCGCCCGCAGGACCGGACAGGGCGAGCGACGCGGCGTGCCGCGCCGCGGAGTCCGCAGCGCGCATGCCGCCGCTCGATGTCATCACGCCCGGCGAGGGCCAGCCGTGCTCGCCGAGTCGCGCGGCGAGCGCCCGGAGGTACGACGCAACGCGCGGCCGCGCGTACGCTTCGACGACGGTCGTCGACGTGCGCTCGAACTCGCGGATCTCGGGAAGGACGTCTGACGAGAGCACGACCTCGAGCCCGGGCGCAAACTCCGCGAACGCTCGCGCCAGGGCGCGTTCGTGCCGGTCGTCCGCGTAGGCGTGCAACAGCGACACGGCGACGATCTCCGCGCCGCTCGCCGCGACCCGCTCCGCCAGTGCACGCGCATCGGCTGCATCGAGCCCGCGGATCACGCCCTCGGGCGCGATGCGCTCGGGTACGCCGAAGGTGTCCGCCTGTGACGCCAGCCGTACCGGGTGCTCGGCCGCAAGGTCATAGAGCGACGCGCGCTCCTGCCGTCGCAGGATGAGGAGATCGGTTGCGCCCTCGGTCGCACAGAGCGCGACGCGTGCGCCGGACCGCTCCAGCAGGAGGTTGGTGACGACCGTCGTCCCGTGCACGACGCGCTGCACCGATCCCGCCGGCGCGCCGAGCGCAGCCACAGCAGCGTCAACACCGACACTTTGATCCTCGGGGGTGCTGAGAACCTTCCGGATCGAGATCGCACCGTCGTCATCGACGGCAACGAGATCGGTGAAGGTACCACCGACATCGATGCCGACGGAGGTGCCCATCACGCAGCGCGGCGGCGGCGGACTACGTAGGTGAGTGTCGCGGCAATCGTGGCGAGAAGCGACAGGAATCCGAGCCAGTCGCCCAGCCGCACGTATAGCGTCTGCACATCCGTTGTCTCCGCCATGTACGTCGCGTGCGCCGCCACCTCGAGCTCCGTCTCCGCGCGTATGCGGCCGAGCGGGTCGATGTAGCCGGAGATGCCGGTGTTCGCCGATCGCACGATGCCGACCCGGTTCTCGATCGCGCGCAGCACGAGGTGTGCGTGATGCTGGTAGGGCGCAGTACTGCGCCCGAACCAGGCGTCGTTGGTGATGTTGATGAGGACGTCGGCCCCGCCGCGACGGAAATGGCGCGCGTGCTCGACGAACACCGACTCGTAGCAGATCAGCACACCCACCTTGCCGAAGGGCAGCGCGTACGGCGGCAGCAGCTCGCCGCGACCGAAGCCCCCGAAGTAGTCGATGCCGCTGAACCACTCGGGATTGAGGAAGGGCACGCGCTCGACCACTGGAACGAGGAAGCGCTTGTGATACGGCGGATACTCGATGCCGCTCCCGTACTCATCGGCCTGCGCGCGCAGCGCGACGGCGGGGCCGATGTGCCCGCGTGATTCGGCGTCCTTCGCGAAGGCGCGCAGCATCGTGGGGCTCAGCCGCCCGAGGCTGTCGGTGAGCATCGCGGCATTGAAGTACGCGTATGTCTCCGGGCCGGTGAAAACGTAATCCACGATGCCGAAGAGGATCGAGCTCTTCTCGGCCGACCCGAGTGCGCGCAGTGTGTCGCGCCATTCGGGATGATTGGCGAGATAGCCCGGCAGCGAGGCCTCCGGCCAGACGATCAGCTTGGGATCGGACGCGCGCAGCTCCGCGCGCGTCGCCTCGGCCAGGACATCCATGTACGGGCGCTCCGGCGCGCCACTGAGCTTCTCTGCCTCCGACACGTTGGGCTGAACGATCGCGATCGGCGCGACCGGTCGCATCTCGGTCGTCGCGAGCCGCCAGGCGCCGTAGGCCAGCGCGAGCGCCGCCGCGGCTGGAATCGCGGCCAGACGGAGAACCATCGCCCGCCGCTGGTAGCGGAGGAGATACGCATCGGCAATGAGGCCGTTGCTAAGCGCAATCCAGAACGAGACGCTGCGCACACCGCTGAGATCGGCCAGCTGCACCGCCATCGGGAACCGCGCGAGTGACAGCCCGAGCGGGAGCCACGGAAACGAGAGGTCGCTGAGATGATTGAGCACGAGCTCGAGCGCGCACCAGACGACCGGCAGCAGCACCGTCAGCGGCCACCGGGTCGCCTTCCGGGCCGCGTACAGGGCAGCGCCGGCGCCAGCAACCCACGGCGCGAGCCACAACAGCGCGGCGATGTATCCGGCGAACGCCAGGTTGGTCCACAGCGACAGCGCCAGCGCGATCCAGTACAGGTTGCAGCCGTAGCCGACGAACCCGAACCAGAACCAGGTGCGTGCCGCTCCCTGCACGGTGCCGCCTTCGTCCGCGTGTCGCAGCGTGATGATGGCGATCGGCACGAGGCACACGAACGCGGGCACGATCAACCGGAAGGGCGGAAAGGCGAACGCGAAGAGTGCAGCCGAGAGTAGCGCCGCCGACGCTTCCGCGCGGTTCGGCCAGAGAACGCGCCCTCTCACAACCGGACTTCTTTGCCTTCGTCAGCCGATTTGTAAATGGCTTCCATCACCTTGTGGACAATCACCTGGTCGGTGGGCGCCTCGTACCGCGAGTCGCCCGCGAGCACCGAGAGAAAGTGAGCCAGCTCGGCACGGTACGACTGGATGAACACGCTCTCGCGCGCGGCCGCTCCGGTCGGCGAGACATCCACCGGGCGGCCGTTGAGCTCCTTCACGACCCGAAGGGGAGAGAGACGCGCGCTGCCCCGCGCGCAGAGCACCTCGAACCACCAGCGCTCTTCCTCGCCGACGTAGGCCCCCGAGATGTCGAAGGTGAACGTCTTGTTCGTCGCGCACTCGAGGTGTACGAGGGCCGTCTCCTCGACCGCCGTGGCAGACTTTCCACGGTCCATGTGCGACGAGACTCGGACCGGCTCGGGGAAGTCGTCGAGCCAGAGCGCG
>JANPKQ010000133.1:0-5343 GCA_031426115.1 Gemmatimonadaceae bacterium
GGAGCTGGTATTCGCTCGGCAGGATCGACCGTGGCGAGCTCGTCGAAGTGTTCGACTTCGCTTCGCTTCGATTCGACACCGCCGGCGGGGTGACGAGCGGGTTCGAGTATCGCTCCAGAGGCGATGACCTCATCGCAAAGGCGAAGCGGGTGCCGTAGCACGTCAGTACGACGATGACGTCGAAGCAGGCCGCGTGAGGTACGCGGCTGCGCACAGCGTCCGCTACGGCTGCGCGAGGTCGAGCGTCAGCGTGAACGTGGAGCCGACACCGAGCTCGCTCCGTACCCGGAGCTCGCCTCCCATGCCGCGCGCGAGGTCCCGGCTGATCGAAAGCCCGAGGCCGGCGCCCTGGCCGAGGCGGCTGTGGCTCGCATCCACCTGCGTGAATGGCTCGAAGATAGTCTCGATCTTCGGTTCAGGGATGCCGAGCCCGGTGTCGCTGACGCGGATGAAGACCTTGCCCGCCACCCCATCGCGCTGCGTCGCATCGATCCAGATCCGCCCTCCCGCCTTGGTGAACTTCACTGCATTCGAGAGGAGATTGAGGAGGATCTGCTGAAGCTTCTCGCAGTCGGCCCGCACGGTCGGCATGCCGTCCGGGTCATGGACCTCGAGACTGAGCGACTTGGCGGCGAGCTGCGGATCGATCATCGGCGCGAGGTCGGCGAGCGCCGCCCTCAGCGGGACATCGGTCATGACGTAATCGACCTTTCCCGCTTCGATGCGGGAGAGGTTGAGAATGTCGTTGATCAATCCCAGAAGGTGGCGCTGGCTCCGGTCGATCCGCATCAGTGCGTCGCGCTGCTCCTCCGTGATCGGCCCACGGACGCCCATCTCGAGCAGCTGGACGTGGCCACCAATGGCGTTGAGCGGCGTCCGCAGCTCGTGGCTCATCGTCGCGAGGAACTCTGACTTCGCGAGGTTGGCGGAATCGGCCGCCTTGCGCGCGTCGAAGAGCTCTGCATTCGCGAGCTGGAGCTCCTCCGCCTGCGCCTCCAGCTCCATCGCCTGCGCCTCGAGCTCTTCCGCCTGTTCGCGCAGCCGCGCATTCGCGGACTCGAGTTGGCCGGCGTGTATCTCGAGGCGCGCGTTCACCCGGTCGACTTCGGCGCGTGCGTCGCGCGCCGCCTGAAGCGACTCCTCGAGCCGGCGACGCGTCCGGTCGAGTGTCTCGGCGAGCACCGTCGAGCGCGTTGCTGCCTCCCACGCCTGGCGCGTTTTCACCGCTGCGCCCGACGCCATGCGCTCGCCGTGGAACACGCCCGCGAGCATGGGCAGCAGCGTGCGCAGCCACTCCACGTCGATTCGCGGCTGCTCGGTCCCGATGAGCACGACGACGATGTCGCGACCCTTTGCAAATCCGATCGCCGGCGAATCGTCCGTCGCTGAGCCGAAAGTCAGGCGGCCCCGGTGGTCACCGCGCTCCACACACGCTCCCGCGAACTCGCGCCAGAGCTTGCCGTTCGGCAGGGTCTGCGGGAAGCCCGGCGCGGGCAGGAGCGCATCGATCTCAGTGTCGCGCGTGAAGATCAGCAACGCCTCGGCGCCGAACTCGGATGCGAGCGCCCGAGCCGCGGTGGCGCGCGACTCGGGGACGGCGAGGTCTGCAGCGAGTTGCAGCCGCTCCGGCGTCATCGCAGCCTCGGGCTCGCGAGCGGGTTTCACCTCGACGTCCGCTACTCCGGGAATACGCAGACCACTGCCGTGCAATTGTGGAATCCGCTGAACTGGCCTTCGGCGCGAACGATCTGTCCGTACGAATTGAATCCTGCGAACGCTGCCGTGCCGAGCTCGCGCTTCACGGCATCGAGCTCGTAGCCGAAGTCATCGCCGAGTCGCAGGCGCGTCGCGACGCAGTCGAGGAAGAGCGCGCCCTTTGCCGTGTGCCCGCTGCGTTCCACCTGCTCCACGGCGTCGCGCACCGCGCTCGAAGCCGCCTCGGCCGCCGACACCGCCTGGGTCGACATGATGCGCGCTGTCGCGCCTGTCGGGACTTCCGCGGCGAAGGTGACGCCGCCGTCCGTGCCGATACCGAGCGGGACGCGGAGCTTGTGTCCCTCCTCGGTCTGCACGCCGACGATGTTGTGGAGGAAGAACGGGAGGGGCGCCTCGCGGTCGAAGATCTGCCCGGTGGCGGCGGCGTGCTCCTCGAACGCCTCCGCGGCCGGTGAAACGTTGAGGCTGACGACGCATGCATCCGCCGCTTCGGTGACGCGCAGCGGTGCGCCCGTCGGGGACCATCCGTGACGCGCACCGATGCCGATCGGCTTGTTCGAGAGGATCTCCAGCGCGACCCCTGCGTCGGTGTGTGCCTCCGTGCCGAAGAACACGTGCGTCTTCCGGAACGCCGCGTCGTCGCCGGCGCCGCCGCCGACGAACTGGTACATCCCGCCGGTCGCCAGCGTCATCGCATCGACCAGCTCCTCGGCATGTCCGGCGAGGGCATCGACGAGGATGAATGCCGTGCGGTAGCGGAATTCGGCGGAGTCGATCCCGTGGAACCCGTCGACGAGCGCGCGCGCGGCTGCATCGCGCCCGGCGGAGAGTCCGCGGCCGAGCGACGCGCTGAATTGCATGTCGGCCGCGCGAAGACCGATCGCCGAGCTCATCCCGGTTCCCGCGGTGTCGCGGGTGAACTCGCCGGCGGAGGAGCAGCCGATGAGGGTCTTGGGATGACAGCCTTCGTGGAGGCCGGCGAGCAGCGCTTCGTAGTCGTTCTCCGACGACGCGAAGACGATGACGGCGTCCGGCGTTCCCCCCTCGAGGCCGGCGCAGATCTGGGCGGCGAGGTCCCGCCCCGCGGCCGCGTCCCTGGAGGCGGTCGAGGCGGTGGCGATATCGGTCATTGGCGAGGTCGGCTTGGAGGCGCGTGAGGCCGGTGCCGGTGGTTCCGGGCCAGCATGAATGGGGGTGCAAGAAACGGCCCCCGACCGGTGTTCGCGCCGCCCGCGGAGACAGTGATTTCCGGTCAACTCACGCGGACGATGAAAGCCTGGAAGCGGTGAATCAGCAAGAGATAAACATGCGTAGCAAGCAAGTACCTACTTGCATGCAGGTCCGGCCTGCCATAGCTTCGCCCCCCTTATGGACATCCGAGACAAGATCCTGTCAGCCGCCGTCCGCGTATACGGCCAGCACGGCTTCCGTGGCGCTACCACCCGCCTCATCGCCCAGGAAGCCGACGTCAACGAAGTGACGCTCTTCCGAACGTTCGGGTCGAAGGAGGCGCTGATCGAGGAGGCCATTCGGTTCCACTCCGAGGGCGCCGAGTTCGCCCGCCTTCCCGATGAGCCGAGCGATCCCGAGCGCGAGCTCGCGGACTGGTGCGATGCACACATGACCCACCTCCGCCTCGGGCGCCCGCTGATCATCAGTTGCATGGCCGACGTCTCCGAACGGCCCGACGTCGCCTGCGGCGCAGCAGGCGGCGCCAATAAGGCGTGGGTCGAGCTTCGGCGCTATCTCGAGCGGCTCAAGGCCACCGGACGCATGGACGCCGATACGAACATCAACGCCGCGGGATCGATGTTCATGAGCGCCGCGTTCGGGGACGCAATGGGCCGCGAGATGATCCCGGAGATGTTCCCGCAACCTGCGGCCGACGCCGCGCGCGAGTATACGCGCCTCTTCCTGCGCGCGATCGCGCCCCGGGAGGCAACAGCACGACGCACGAACGGCCGCAGCACCGCTCGAACCACCACTGGGGACACCTGACATGACACCGGCACTCCGGCGCGGCTGGGCACTCGCGCTCACTTTCTCCACGACCATCGCCGCACCGGCCATCGCCCAGGACCCCGTTCGCACGCCGACGACCACGGTCGCGGCGGCGCGGCCGATCTCGCTCGCCGAAGCTCTCCGCCTGGCGGAAGCCGGAAGCGAGGAGATCGACATCGCGCGCACGGCTGTCACCCGCGCGCGCGGCGAGACGTACCGTGCGCGCAGCCAGTACTTCCCGCAGCTCAACGGCACCGCCCGCTATTCGCGGACGCTGTCGTCCGAGTTCGAGTCGCTGGGCGGCTCGGCGCCGGATCCCGATCCCGGTGCTCCGCCCGTTCCGCCGGGACCGTGCGGCCAGTACCTCCGCGACGCGACCGCCACGACTGCCGAGCGCCTCGCGGGTCTCGAGAACACATCGCGCTGCGCGACGGGAGGCTCCGCCTTTGCCGGGCTCGGCGACCTGCCCTTCGGCCAGAAGAATCAGTACAACATCGGTATCGATGCGTCGCAGCCGCTGTTCTCGGGTGGGCGCATCAGCGCGCTGAACTCGATCGCGAACGCCGGCCGTCGCTCCGCGGACATCGACCTTGCGGCCTCACGCGCGCAGCTTCGGCTGAGCGTCACCGAGGCGTACTTCGATGCCGCGCTCACCGACCGGCTCGTGCAGATCGCGGAGTCATCGCTGGTCCAGACGGAGACCGTCTTTCGTCAGACGAGGCTCTCGCGGCAGGTCGGCGACAAGTCGGAGTTCGACCTCCTCCGCGCCCAGGTCACGCGCGACAACCAGCGGCCGCTCGTCATCCAGCGGCGGACGCAGCGGGACCTCGCGTACTTCCGGCTGAAGCAGCTGCTGAACGTTCCCTACCAGCAGCCGCTCGTGCTCGCGACCGACATCGGCGATGCGGAGATCGATGCCGCGGTTGGCGAGCTGCCCGCCATCGATACCGCAGCGACGTCACGCTCCTCGGTGCGGCAGGCCGGCGAAGCGGTGGATGTGCAGGAGGGGCTGCTGAAGATCCAGAAGGCGCAGCGCCTTCCCTCCGTCGCCCTGACGTCACAGCTCGGGCGCGTCGCGTACCCGAGCGGCGGGCTCCCCGGCTGGAGCGACTTCCGGCAGAACTGGTCGGTGGGGGTGGGACTTTCGGTGCCGATCTTTACCGGCGGCCGCATCCGCGGCGATGAGCTCGTCGCGCGCGCGAACGTCGACGAAGCACGCCTCCGCTTGAAGCAGACGACGGAGCTCGCTGCACTCGACGCGCAGTCGTCGATCGCCGCGCTTGCGGAAGCCGAGGCGGCATGGGCCGCCAGCGCGGGAACGGCGGAGCAGGCCGCGCGCGCGTACACCATCGCCGACGTGCGCTATCGCGAGGGGATCTCGACCCAGGTCGAGCTGTCGGAGTCGCGCATCCTGCTTCAACAGGCGCAGGCGAATCGTGCGCTGGCGGCACGTGACCTTCAGGTCGCGCGCGTACGGCTCGCGCTCCTGCGCGATCTCCCGCTCGGCGGCTTGCAGCAGCAGAACGCGAACGTGCGCGCCCAGCAGCAGCAACAACAGCAGCAGCTCCAGCAGCAGATGCAGCAGACAGCGCCCCGGCAGAGCGCCGGCGGCTCCACGACTTCAGG
>JANPKQ010000134.1:0-3288 GCA_031426115.1 Gemmatimonadaceae bacterium
GCGGCGTAGTACGGCTCGCGCAAGACCTCGGCGATGACTTCCTCGATCGTCACCCCCGCGCGCGAGAGAACGGCGTCGCGGTCGAAGGCAAGGGTGCCGTCGCCAATGGAGCGGACGACGCCATCGACGATGACCATCCCCGGCCCGGTATCGAAGGCGCGCACACCATCGAGGTCGCCGTGCGGCGGCACCACGGACACGTTGCCGATGCCACCGATGTTCTGGAGGCAGCGCCACTCCGTGGCGGACGAGAAGAGCATTCCGTCGGCGAGCGGAACGAGCGGTGCGCCCTGCCCTCCCGCGGCCATGTCGCGCACGCGAAAGTCGGCGATCACCGGGAGCCGCGTACGCTCTGCGATGACCGCCGCTTCGCCAACCTGCCACGTCGAGTGCCCCGGCTCGTGCCACAGCGTCTGGCCGTGGGATGCGATGGCCGCGATGTCGCTGCGCGGAACGCCCGCTTCGGCGATGACCTCGATGGCTGCCTGGGCGAGCCATTCGCCGAGGTCGGCGTTGATGCGGCAGAACTCCGCCGGAGTGCCGCCGGTCATGACGTGCGCGAGGCGAGCGCGCTGGTCCGGCGAATACTCGGTGACGTTGAAGGCGAGAAGCTCGGCGAGCGGAGCGCCGTTGGTGCCGGGGCTGAAGCGAACGACGGCGGCCGAGATGCCGTCGAGCGACGTCCCGGACATCAACCCGACAACGACGCGCGATGCGCCGGACGCATCGCCCCCCTTCGTGTGATCCGCGGCGGCGGTCATGCGGGCGGCGGGGCGTCGGGGATGACGCGCCGAATGACGCCGCCCGCATCGGAGAGCGCTTGCTCTGCGGCAGCGCGCGAGACTCCACGCTTCTGCATCACGATGGCGAGCTTCACACTGCCGTTGGCATCGCGCAGCAGCGCGCGGGCCTCATCGCGCGTCACGCCGCAGGTCTCGACGACGATGCGCTCGGCGCGATCCGCGAGCTTCACGTTCGTCGCGCGCATGTCCACCATGAGGTTGCCGTAGGTCTTGCCGATCCGGATCATCGCGCCGGTGGTGATCATGTTGAGCACCATCTTCGTTGCGGTGCCCGCCTTCATGCGTGTCGAGCCGGTCACGACCTCGGCGCCGACGATCGGGAGGATCGCGACGTCTGCACGGGCAACGACCGCGGCGGGCGGCGGCGAACAGGCGAGGATGACCGTGCGTGCACCGAGCTGCTTCGCGCGCTCGAGGGCGGCGTGGACGTAGGGCGTCGTTCCCGATGCGGCGATGCCGACGACGACGTCCGTGGCGGTAACACCATATTCGTCCATGGCCTCCGCGCCGCGTGCTCCCACGTCCTCGGCGCCTTCCTGCGAGCGTGTGAGCGCCGCCATGCCGCCCGCAATGATCCCCTGCACCATCGTCGGGTCCACCCCGAAAGTCGGTGGGCACTCGCTCGCGTCGAGGACGCCGAGCCGGCCGGAGGTGCCGGCGCCGATGTAGAAGAGTCGGCCCGACGCGCGGAACGCCGCCTCGACGAGCTCGATGGTCCGCGCGATCGCGTCGCGCTGGGTGGCCACCGCGGCGGCGACGGCCGCATCCTCGGCGTTGATGAGGTCCACGATCTCGCCGGGGCTCGCGAGGTCGATCGCAACCGTGCGCGGATTCCGACGTTCGGTGACCCGTGGATCGAGCGCGGTGGAGGACATGAGGCGGGCTGCCAACGAAGGTGGGACGAGGGCGACTGTCGCGCGGCATGGAGCGACCCTAACTTACCCGGCTCGTCGTGCGAACCGCAATGAATTCGGGAGTTTACCGTGCATCGATCGCTCGCTGTCATCCTCGCCCTCGCCGCCATCGCCCCGGCTGTGGACGCCCAGGTGCTCCCCGTTCCGCGCCGCGGCAGCGCACCGATCGTGTGGGGATCGCTCTCCGCCGGCATGCTGCAGATCAACAACGACATCGTCGATGGCCGGACGCAGAGCGTCTGGCGATTCGGCACGGCGCTTCAGTATCGCGGCTCGGTGGAAGTGGATGTCGGCAACTACGGAGCGGTCGGGTTCGTGGCAGGGCTCGCCGATGCACCGCTGCGGTATGGTACCGCGACGCCGACGGCCGGATGCCCCGGCGTGTGCGACGCGCACGCGAAGATCTGGACGCTGATGGCGGGCTTCCACATGGGCGGCGGGATCGGATTCCACCAGATCATCGACCTCAGCGCGGGAACGACGATCTATCGCGACTTTACCTCCGACGACGGTAACGAGACGTTGCCGCCGGAGTCGCCGGACAAGGACATCTCGCTGTCAGTGGGCTACGGCTTCGGCTGGGGATTCGGGCCGCGCATGCAGCTCATGCTCGTGCAGGACGCCGCGTATGTGCTGCACCAGCGCGATGGGGTCAGCGGCAGTCAGAACAGCAGCTCGCAGCACTACGTGACTCGACTCGGCCTGCGCGTCGGCCTCGGCACGAAGGCCCGATGATGCGCGCGCTGCTCACTGCCGCCGCGCTTGCGGTCGTCGCCGCATGCCAGCCGGGCGCGGTCGTCCAGGACACGGTCGGCCAACGGAGCGCGGCGAACTTCCCGGCGGGATGGCGTTTTCCCGCGGGCTCGCAACGGGCCGCAAGCGCGCCGAGCGCAATGGTGGCGAGCGAAAGCCCATCCGCGACCGATGCGGGCGTCGAGATCCTGCGCCGCGGCGGGAATGCGGTCGACGCGGCCGTCGCCGTGGGATTTGCGCTCGCCGTCACCGATCCCGAAGCGGGGAACATCGGTGGCGGCGGCTACATGGTGATTCGCAAGGCCGACGGAACGGTCGCCGCACTTGACTACCGCGAGATTGCGCCACTCGCGGCGACGCGCAACATGTATGTCGATGCGAATGGCAAGCTGACTGACGCAAGCGTCGTCGGACATCTCGCGTCGGGCGTTCCCGGCGCGGTTGCCGGGATGACGGAAGCCCTGCGCGCTCACGGGACGATGTCGCTGGCCGATGTGATGGCGCCGGCGATCAGGCTCGCGAAGGATGGCTTCGTCGTGGACAGCGCGTTGTCGGAATCGCTCACCGATGCGCAGGGGCTCATCGGCCGCTTCGCGGGGCGGGACGTCTGGCTTCCGGGCGGAGCGGTGCCGAAGCCAGGGGTGCGCATCACCCAGCCAGCGCTCGCACGAACTCTCGAGCTCATCGCGACGCGCGGCGCGGCCGGCTTCTACACCGGCGCTGTCGCCGACTCGTTCGTCGCGGAGATGAAGCGGGGCGGCGGCATCATCACGCACGAGGATCTCTCGCGATACAAGGCCGTGTGGCGCACGCCGCTG
>JANPKQ010000135.1:0-2866 GCA_031426115.1 Gemmatimonadaceae bacterium
GCGGCGAGCTCGCCGCGGACTTCGCCGTTCCCGGCACCAACCTCTACGACCTGGGCTGCTCCACGGCGACGACCCTGATCGCCCTCGAGCCGATCGTCGATCCCGGCGTGCGCTTCATCGGCGTAGACAACTCGAAGGAGATGCTGGCCAAGGCGCGCGAGAAGCTCGACCAGCTCCCGTCGACGCGGGACCGCGACCTCATTCACGCCGACCTGCACGAGCTCCCCGCGATCGAGAACGCGTCGGTCGTGATCCTGACGCTGACCCTCCAGTTCGTGCGCCCCCTCCACCGCGAACGGCTGATTCGAACGGTGTGTCAGGGCACCAACGATCAGGGATGCCTCATCCTCGTCGAGAAGCTCACCGAGTCCGACACGCTCTTTAACCGGCTGTTCATCAAGTACTACTACGACATGAAGCGGCGCCACGGGTACTCGGAGCTCGAGATCTCGCAGAAGCGCGAGGCGCTCGAGAACGTGCTCATCCCGTATCGCATCGAGGAGAATCGCGCGCTGCTGCTCGACGCGGGATACTCGAAGACGCAGATGTTCTTCCAGTGGTACAACTTCTGTGGGATGATCGCGGTCAAGTGAGCGACGTCTCGGGAGGCGCGCGCGCTCCGCTGCTCGTGCGCTACGGAAACTTTCTCTTCCGATATCGCAACGGCCTGTTCCCCGTCGTGCTGCTCGCGCTGATCGTCGGGTTCCCGCCGGAGTATCCGGGGCGCAGTGCGCGTCTCGACGACACCCTCGACATCGTCGGCGTGCTGGTCGCCCTGGTGGGGCAGACCCTGCGCTTTGCCGTCATCGGCTACGTCTACATCGCGCGCGGCGGCAAGAACCGCCAGGTGTACGCCGATGGCCTGGTGACCGAAGGATTTTTCGCTCACTCGAGGAACCCGCTCTACCTCGGGAACATCCTCGTGCTGCTCGGACTGTTCATCATCCACAACGACCGGTGGGTGTACCTCATCGGCGTGCCATTCTTCCTCGTCGGCTACGCCGCGATCGTCGCGGCAGAGGAAACCTACCTGCGTGGCAAGTTCGGGCCGGGGTACGATGCCTATGCCGCGGCCGTGCCGCGCTGGTTCCCGCGCCTCGCCGGCCTGTCCCGGTCGCTGGACGGGATCGCCTTCAACTGGCGCCGGGTGATTCTCAAGGAATACGGCAGTACCTTCGCCTGGACCGGCGGCGCGCTGGCGCTGATGGCGTACGATACGCTGGCGTACTCCTCCTACGATGAGCGCCGCGCGTACATCAACACGTTGCTCGCCATCTTTGCCGTTCTCGTGGTCGCCTGGGCGACGGTGCGGTACCTCAAGAAGAGCCGTCGCCTCCGCGAGGTCCGCGCCGCCTAGTACGCACGGCGGCGCGAGAAGCAGAGCAACGGGAGGTCAGGGCGGGATGATCGGGACCCGCGGCGTGCTGTCGCCGACCGGCGGAATCGGGATCTCCGCGGGGGGCGGCCCCCCGAAGAGATCACTGAGACGCGTGGCGCGCGCGACCTGCTCCGTCCGCTTGACCACCGAATCCGCGGCGGCGATCCGGCCTGTGCGCTCGAGGGCTTCACTGAGCACGACCCCGGTCGCGACATACAGGTACGGAATGCCCACTGACGGACGATCGATCCAGTCGTCCTTGCGAATCAATGACGCAGGCGCCTCGAAGACGTCGTTCCACAGGGCGTGGGTCGTCGCGACATCGACCCACCCTTCACCAGGCAGGTTCAGCGTGTCGACGCCGGCGACCGGCATCGAGGGCATGAGCTTTCGTGCGAGGCCCTGAGTCATCAGGTAGTTGCCGAACCCGAGCTCCTGGCCGTAACCGCCGGACGTCCGGCTGAAGTACACCGGCCGATCCGGGAAGGCATCGAGCACCATGCGCAGTACGACATAGTCGGCTCGATAGAGGATGCGCGGCGGCACCGTCACCTGCATCGCTCCCTTCCGGAAGACCTGCGGCTCGCGAAGCTCCACTGCGAGCGGGATGGCATCGGCCTGCTGCATCGTGAGATTCATCGGCGGCCCGGTCGGCTTCTTCCACTGCTTGCCGCGGTAGATGGCCGGTCCCTTTGCCTCATCATACTCGAACACGGGACGGCGAAGCATCTGGCGAGTGTACCACTCGGTGTTGAGCAGCGACGTGTTCGCAATGACGACGTCCTTCCGGATGCCCTCCACCTCCTGCGCGTACCAGAGTGGGAAGGTGTCGTTGTCGCCGACCGTGACGAGAATCCCGTAGGGCTCGACGGAGTTCAGGAGGTCCGACGCAAAGTCCCGGGTGTCGGTCTCGCCGCGGCGGGAGGCTGAGTTCCAGTTCGCGAAGAGCGGGATAAACGCGAACGCCAGCACCGGCGACCCGAGCAGCCAGCTCCGGCGGTGCGGGAGCTCGACGGTCTCGGTGCCGACGCGCACGCGCTCCGCGCCGAAGAGCGCGGCGACCGCCTCCCAGACGAAGATCAGCCCCAGCGCGGCCCAGACGCTCCAGGCGCTGAAGCTCCACAGATAGAAGTAGTCCCGGTCGCGGACCTCGCGCTCGACCGAGTCCCCCAGCTCCGGCGACTGGGAATAGCCATACTTGAAGTTCAGGTAGATGATGAGACCGAGGGTCATGGTCAGCATCAGCGGCCCGAAGAACCAGAACGATCGTCGGTCGCGTCGCCAATGGACGTAGCCGCCGAAGAGTCCGAGCACGAAATACAGCATGGCGACCATCGCCTGCCACGTCGGATGCTCACCGTGGGCGTCGCGGATCCACTGCCACTTGAAGTAGAGCGACCACATCCCGACCTGCGCCGTGAACGGCGCCTTCCGGTCGGTCAACGCCGGCTTGTCGTACTGGCCGCGGTTGAAATTGTACATGAACGC
>JANPKQ010000136.1:0-4742 GCA_031426115.1 Gemmatimonadaceae bacterium
GCCAGCCGCGATGCGAATCCGATTCGGATAGAGCGGCCGTCCCGCGGAGCCTACCTTCCGCAGTCCATCATCCGGGGACAGCGTCGCAACCTGGGACGCCGCCTCGGTAAGGCCGTAGGTCTGCACCACCGGGATCGCGAGGGCGGCGCATTGCTCGAGCAGCGGACGCGGAATGGGACCTCCGCCCGCGAGCACACACCGGAGGGACGGTGGGTACGGACTGCCACCGCGCGCCTCGATCATTCGCTGGAGCATCACCGCGACGACGGAAACGATGGTGATCCCGTCGTCGTCGATCGCGCGATTCACCGCGTCGGCATCGAAGCCGTCATGCACGACGGCGGGAATGCCGTAGATCGCGGCCCGGAGCACGATCGACAGGCCGCCCACATGAAACAGCGGCAGGGGAGCGAGCCAGCGATCGTTGGCGTGCGTGCCGAGGTTCAGCGCGGATCCGACCGCGCTCCACCAGAAATTCCCGACGGTGAGCATCGCGCCCTTCGGACGTCCGGTCGTCCCCGATGTGTATATGATGGCGAGCACCCTGTCGGGATCGTGCGCGAGATGCAGCATGTCTCCGCGCGCCCCGGCCGAGGAGTCGAACCCTCGCGGCGGGGCGATGCGTCCCTCCGCGTCGATCGCCACGACGGTGACGTTGCGCTGCAGACCCGCCGCGCGCTCGCCGACATCGGCGGTGCTGTCATCCACAATGAGCAGTCGCGGCTCCACGTCGCCGACCTGCCACGCGAGCTCGGCATCGGAGAGTCGAGTGTTCAGCGGAACGAGAATGGCGCCGAGTCGAATGAGCGCGTGCACGAGGACAACGGGCGCCGCGCCGTTCGGCAGCAGCGACGCGACCCGATCTCCGGCGCGGATCCCATGTGCAGCCAGGATGCTCGCGGCATCGAAGGCGCTCGCGTCGAGCGATGCAAAGGTCCACGATCGGCCGCCCGCGACGAGCGCGACTCGCTCCGGCGTCGTCGCAGCGCGATGCGCGAGCCAGTCCGGGAGCATGCGGCGGCTAGTGTGGCCGCGCCAGCAGCAGGCCGGCCGCGAGGAGCAGGCCGAAGACAAGCAGCAACTGGCCCGTGCGGCCGAGCATCGGATTGAGCTCGCGCCCCGCGAGCCCGCCCGCGATGCGACGGGTCAGCGCGAAGGCCATCGGCGCGGTGAGCCAGGGAAGCAGGAGCCACGGGCGCCGTGTGCCACTCATCGCGAGGACTGCGGGAATGATGTACGCGACGGCCGTCGCACCGATGTACTGCGCTCGCGCCGCGCGCTCTCCGAGTCGCACGGCGAGGGTGCGCTTGCCCGCTGCGCGGTCGGTGGGAAGATCGCGCAGGTTGTTGACGACGAGGATGTTCGTGACGAGCAACCCGATCGGGATGGCGATGGCGAGCGCGAGCGGGGTCCAGTCGCCGAGCTGGAGGTAGGCGGTGCCGGTGACGGCGACGACCCCGAAAAAGATGAAGACGAAGAGATCTCCGAGCCCGTGGTAGCCGAAGGGCCATGGCCCGCCGGTGTACGCGAGCCCGCAGAGGATCGAGAGCACACCGATGACGAGAATCGACCAGCCGCCGACGAGCACGAGCCACGCGCCCGGGATGAGCGCGAGCCCAAAAGCGATGATGATGCCGCGACGCACCGCTTCCTCGGCGATAAGGCCGCTCTGCGTCACGCGCACCGGCCCGAGCCGTCCCTCGTGGTCGGCGCCGCGATGGAAGTCGGAGTAGTCGTTCGCGAAGTTCGTCCCGACCTGAATGAGGAGCGCCGACATCAGCGTCGCGACGAAGATCATTGCGTGAAAGCGCGCACCCTGGGCGATCGCCGCCGCCGTGCCGACGAGCACCGGCACCGCCGCGGCGGGGAGCGTCGCGGGGCGGGATGCGAGCACCCACGCGCGCGCGGGCGACACGGTGGCGGCCGGTGCGGTCAAGGGAAGCGCGGGAACTTCGACCAGTCAGGTTTTCGCTTCTCGAGGAATGCGTTTTTCCCTTCTTTCGCCTCCTCCGTGAGGTAGTACAGCAGCGTCGCGTCGCCGGCGAGCTGCTGAAGCCCGGCGAGCCCGTCGGTATCGGCATTGAACGACGCCTTGAGGAAGCGCAGCGCAGTCGGACTCTTCTCCATGATCTCGCGCGCCCACTGGAGCGACTCCGCCTCGAGCTGGGCCAGCGGCACGACGGTGTTCACGAGTCCCATGTCGAGCGCCTGCTGCGCGTCATACTGCCGGCAGAGATACCAGATCTCGCGCGCCTTCTTGTGACCGACGACGCGGGCGAGGTAGCTCGCGCCGTATCCGGCGTCGAAGCTGCCGACCATCGGGCCCGTCTGGCCGAATCGCGCGTTGTCCGCAGCGATGGTGAGGTCGCAGACGAGGTGCAGCACATGGCCGCCGCCGATCGCGAACCCGGCGACGACGGCGATAACCGGCTTCGGCAGGTAGCGGATCTGCTTCTGAACGTCGAGGATGTTCAGCCGCGGCACCTGGTCGGTCTGGCCGATGTAGCCGCCGTGACCGCGGACGCGCTGGTCGCCGCCCGAGCAGAAGGCGAGATCACCCTCGCCGGTGAGGAGCACGACGCCCGTCGTCATGTCATCGCGCGCGTGATTGAACGCGTCAATGAGCTCGGCCACCGTCTCGGGGCGGAACGCGTTGCGCACCTCGGGCCGGTTGATGGTGATCTTCGCGATGCCTTCGCCCTCCACGCGCTCGTAGCGTATGTCGGTGTAGGGCTTGATCGTCGTCCACGTCACGTCCATGCGGTCTCCCGAGATGCGTTCAGCCGGCCGGTGCCGAAAGCTATCGCACGGCGTCGAGGAATTCCCCCACGAGCACCGCGAACGCCTCGGGACGTTCCAGGTGCACGGCATGACCCGCGTCCGCGACGATCGTTGCGCGTGCCTGCGGTATCGCCGACTCCATCATCCGTGCGAACGCGACATACCTGGCATCGAGCGCACCCGCCACGAGCAGTGTCGGCGCGGCGATGGTCCCGATTCGATCGAGCACCGGCGGGTCCTCGCCGGCACCCGCACCGCGCAGGCTCGCGGCCAGGCCCTGCGGCTGGTTGGTGAGGCGCTGGGTTCGGAGCGCGGCACGCTCCGCCGCCGAGAGCGCCGATTGACTTGCCCACAGCGGAAGCCGCTCCCACTTGTCCACGAAGGCGACGATGCCATCGCGCTCGATCGCGTCGGCGAGCGCGGCGTCGGCAGTGCGGCGTTCTGCACGGGCGATTGGATCCGCGATCCCCGGCGAGACGCTCTCGAGGACCAGCGCTGAAACGCGCGGGGGAAAATCGAGCGCGAGTCGAAGCGCGAGCCGCGCTCCAAGGGAATAGCCGAGCACCGCGCAGCGCTCGAGGACGAGCGCGTCGAGGAGCGTGGCGAGGTCGCCGGCCATCCCCGCGAGGCGGTGGCGCTCGATGTCACCTCGAAGACCGGACCGCCCGTGCCCCGGGAGATCGACCGCGTGGATCGTGAAGCGCGCGTCGAGCGAATCTCGCAGCGGACCCCACGTCGCGGTCGATCCGGTGAACCCGTGAAGCAGGAGCACTGGAGGCCCAGTCCCCGATGACGTCACGTGCAGGTGCAGGCCGTCGCCGACGTCCACATCCCGCTCGCGCGGTGTCATCGCTGTCGCGGCGAGCGGCTCACGCGTCGGCGGCGAGCGCGGCAGCGACTGCAGCCCAGGCGTCGCGATGGAGGACGACGTTGCGCGCGCGATCCGTGCGGAGCTCGACGATGTGCAGGCCTCGCCCCGCGATCCCGGACGAGACGGCGTCGCGGAGCGACTGCCAGGTGTCGGCACGCCGATACTGCGCGCCGTACATCTGCGCTGCGTGCTCGAACGTCAGGCCGTGGGGCGTGCCGAAAAGCTGCTCGAAGTGCGCCGGATGGGCGGCCTGTGGCAGGAAGGAAAAGATCCCGCCGCCGTCGTTGTTCAGGATGATGATCGTCGCGTCGAGCCCGTGCAGCTTCGCGGCGAGCAGACCGTTCATGTCGTGGTAGAACGCGATATCGCCGATGACGAGGACGAGCGGACCGCCGCCATCGCCGCCTGGCTCGGCACCGACCCGTGCGGCGGCCGCACCAAGCGCCGTCGAGATGACACCATCGATCCCGTTGGCGCCGCGGTTGGCGAGCACGCGGATCGAACGCGCGTCGCCCGGAGCGAATGCGTCGAGATCGCGGACCGGCATGCTGCTGCTGACGAAAAGGGTTCCCCGCCCGGGGATGAGAGACGCGACCTCGGCGAGCGCGCGCCCCTCGAAGGGCTCGTCGATCCTTGCACTGTACTCCACGAGGGCGCGCGACGCGCTTGCATCGGCGTGTTGCCAGCGCGGGAGCCACTCACGGTCCACCACGGACACGCCGTGTAGCGCCCCGATCGTCGCGCTCGCGAGCAGCATCGCGCACACGGTACGCGGATCCGCGTGCACCACGTCGGCGGCGAGGAGCGTCGGATCGGGCCACTGCGAGGGATCGACGACGATCTGATGTGCCCCGGCGTGATGCTGGAGGTACTGGAGCAATGCCTTGGACGTAGGGAGCCCGCCGAAGCGCAGCACGAGGTCCGGTGCGACAGCGGCCGCGGTCGGCTGATGACGCAGCCAGGCGTCGTAGCGATCGACGATCACGGAGCGGTCATGAGCGCCCCAGCGGACCTGCGAGAGCGGATCGGCAACGAGTGGGGCGCCGACCATTCGCGCGAGCGACGTGAGCGGTGCGGCGAGCGACGCGTC
>JANPKQ010000137.1:0-10068 GCA_031426115.1 Gemmatimonadaceae bacterium
TACCGCAGCCCCTTCAGCGGCAGCCCTGAGGAGATCTCGACGCGGAGCGCCGCCGACATCCGCGACCTCATTCGCTACTCAACGCCTGGAAAAGTCGCGGCGTTCATCGCCGAGCCGATCCAGGGCGCCGGTGGGGTCACACACGGCGCGCCGAACTACCTGAAGGAGGCATACGCCATCACCCGTGAGGCCGGCGGCCTCTGCATCGCCGACGAGGTCCAGACGGGCTTCGGCCGCACCGGCAATCACTACTGGGGCTTCCAGAACTTCGGTGTCGTGCCCGATATCGTCACCATGGCCAAGAGCCTCGGCAACGGCGCACCGATCGCCGCGGTGACGACGCGGATGGAGATCGCGAAGACAGTCGCCCAGCGGGTGCATTTCAATACCTTCGGTGGCAATCCAGTGTCGGCCGCCGCCGGCCTCGCGGTGCTCGACGTCATCGAGGAAGATGGGCTTCAGGAGAATGCCCGCATCATCGGCGCACGCCTGCGCGCGGGACTGGAGCGGCTCATGCGGGCACATCCGATCGTCGGAGACGTCCGCGGCATGGGACTGATGCTCGGACTCGAGCTCGTCAGCGATCGCTCCACACGCGCACCCGCCAAGACCGAGACCGCCGATCTCCTCGAAGCCTGCCGTGAGCTCGGCGTGCTGGTGGGCAAGGGTGGGCTCGATGGCAACGTGCTCCGCATCAAGCCGCCGATGTGCATCACCGCAGCCGACGCCGACTTTGCGCTCGACGCCCTCAACGAGGCGCTCGGTTCGGTGGGACGCCGATGATTGCTCGCCGCCTGTTCGTCCTTGCGCTCTCTGCCGCGCTGGTTGGGTGCGAATCGTCGCCCCTGCGCCAGGCGGGCGAACCGGCAGCGGGCGAGGAGCGCATCGAGTTCCTCGCGCCGGCCGATTCGTGGCCCTATCCGTTCTCGCCCGCCGTGCGCGCGGGCGGTTTCATCTTCGTCTCGGGCCAGATCGGCGCGAAGATGGAGAAGGGCGCCATGACCCTCGTGCCTGGTGGGATCGAGGCCGAGACCCGCCAGACGATGGACAACATTCGCGACATCCTCGCGCGCAACGGGTCATCGCTCGAACGTGTGACGAAGTGCACCGTCATGATCGCCGACATGAGCGAATGGCCGCGCATGAACGCGATCTATGCGACGTACTTCCCGGGCCCCAAGCCAGCGCGCAGCGCGCTCGGGGCCAACGGACTCGCACTCGGCGCGCGCGTCGAGATCGAGTGCATCGCGCTCGTGTAGTCTACCACCGGCGACGAGGGCGTCGCCGGGTCTCAGCTGTCGTGCATCACAGTCATCGGGTCCGTTCGTGCTGCGCGCCGTGCGGGCCCGGCGCTCGCCAGCACCGCGACGGTGCCCGTCACGACAATCACCGCCGCGAAGGTGACCGGATCCGTCGGCGTGACACCGTGAAGCAGGCCGGTAATTGCGCGGCCCAGCAGCAGCGACGCGGCGACTCCCACCGCGAGTCCGACCAGCGTCTGCGCCACGCCGGTGTGCAGGCTGATCAGCATGAGGTCGCGTGGCGTGGCTCCGAGGGCAACGCGAATGCCGAACTCGTGCGACCGTGCTGCCACGACCTGCGAGACGATTCCGAAGATGCCGATCGCTGACAGGAGCAGCGCCAGAACCCCGAAGAGTCCGAGCAGGCCCATGGCGAACCGCGGCGCGGCGATCGAGGCGGCGACCACCTGATCCATCGTGCGGATGTCCGAGACCGGCAATCGTGGATCGAGACCTCGAATCGCCTCTCGTACAGGGGAGATGAGGAGGAGCGGATCGCCCGCGGTCTTCACCACCAGGTTGGCGTTGCGGGTGGTGTTGCCCTGCGACCGCGCGAACTGCCCCAGCGCGGCGTAGAACTGTGTCTTCACCTCGGTGGTGAGGCCGTTGTGATGGACGTTCCCCACGACGCCCACGATGGTGTAGGCGAGGCTGTCTGGTGCATTGCCGATGTGCACACGGGTGCCGATGGGATCCCGGCCAACCGTGTATTTCTCGACGAAGCGCTCGTTCACGACCAGCGCCAGCGGTGCCTCCATCCGATCGCGCGCTTCGAGAAAGCGTCCCTTCACGAGCCGCAGCCCCATCGCCTCGAAATACCCTGGCATCACGATCTGCCAGTCGCTCGGCGTCCCCTGATTCGGCGGCGGCGTGTAGCCATCGATCCGAACTCCCCAGTCTCCCATCTGGGTTGCGAGCGGCAGGTTCCGTACGGCGCCAACAGCCTTCACGCCGGCGATCGCAGCGACGCGTCGCTGGAGCTCATCGTGAAAGGCCACGACCTTCGAGGAATCCGGATAGTAGGCGGCCGGCGTCGAGAGGCGCATCGTGAGCACATTCTGCGCATCGATGCCCGAGTCGATGGCGAACAGATTTGCCACGCTGCGGATCATGAGCCCTGCGCCCGACACCAGCACGACGGCGAGCGCAACTTCCGCGGCCACCAGCGCCTGGCGCCACCGTAGCCGAGCTGCGCTGGCGGTGGACGCGCGGCCGCCATCCTTGAGCTCGTTCCCGGGCGCGACGTTGCTCGCCTGCAGGGCGGGGAGGATACCCGCGAGCAGCGCAGCAAATGCTGCGGCACCGAGCGCAAAGAAGAGCACGGGAAGATCGAGGCGTGCTTCGGTGAAGCGGGGGAGATCGGCAGGAGCCGTAACACGCACCAGGCGAAGCGCCAGGGCGGCGAGCCCGACGCCGAGCGCGCCGCCGAACGCCGCGAGCACGATGCTCTCGGTGAAGAGCTGGCGGGTGAGGCGTCGGCCGGTCGCGCCAAGTGCGGCGCGGACTGCAAGCTCACGGCGGCGCGCTTCGCCGCGTACGAGCATCAGTCCCGCGACGTTGGCACAGGCGATGAGCAACACGATGCCAACCGCACCGAACACCACGAGCAGTGCCGGTCGGATCCGGCCGGTGACCTGATGCTGGAGTGGGACGGAGTAGGCGCGGAACTGCATCGCCGGCGGGTAGACACCATCACGAGTCGCGCGCGAGATCAGCGCGTCGAGCTGGGCGTTCGCGTCGACCGTCGTGACGCCCGCCCGCAGCCGCGCGACGCCGTAAAATCCGTGGTTCGAACCGCCTGGCGTGAATGCGGGCCCGGGCGTCGCTCCTTCGTTCGCCGCATCGGTCGCCAGCGGTAGCCATGCTTCCGTCGGGCCTTCGCTGCCGAAGTCGAGCGGAAGCTTGAACCCGGGCGGCATGATGCCGACGACCATCGTCGGCTCTCCACCAACCTGAATCTCCCTCCCGACGACGGACGCGTCACCGCCGAAGCGCCGCTGCCAGAGCGCGTGGCCCAGCACGATGACCGCTGCGCCGCCGGGACGGTCCTCCTCCTTCGTGAAGCCACGGCCGAGCATCGGTGTCACGCCGAGCACCGAGAACACGTCCTCCGTGACGAAGCCCGCGCGCACGCGCTCCGGCTCTCCCCCGGTCGTGATGTTCACGGCGCCGTCGTCGAACAGGCCGACGTTTGCGAACGCCGGAATCTCGGCGTCGTACGCCTCGAACTCATCGTACGAGAGCCACGTCTGGTCGAAGCCTTTCCACGCGCTCCAGAGGACCGCGATTCCCTCTGGATTGCCATAGGGCAGGGGTGTCAGGAGCACGGCCTTCACGACGCTGAACAGCGCTGTCGTCGCGCCGATGCCGAGGGCGAGCGTCAGCGTCGCGACCGCGGTGAACATCGGTCGACGACGCAGCGTGCGGATGCCGTAGCGCAGGTCCCCGCCGATATCATGAAGCCACCGTCCGCCCGTCTCATCGCGCGCGACTTCCTTGTAGCGCTCGACGCCGCCGAAATCGCGCGCGGCCCGCCGCCGCGCTTCCGCCGGTGCGACACCTTCTGCCTGATGCCGGCGTGCCTCCATCTCGAGATGGAAGCGCATCTCCTCTTCCAGCTCGCGCTCTGCCGTCCGGCGGCCGAACAGCGACGCGATCGTCGATGACAGCTCGTGGTACCACGCCATTGGTCAGCCCTCCTGGAGAGAGAAGCGAAGCACCCGCTCGACCGCACCCGAGGAGTGCCGCCATTCGGCAAGCTGCGTGTCGAGCTGGTGTCGGCCCGAGTCGGTGAGCTCGTAGTAGCGCGCGCGCCGATTGTTGTCACTCGGGCGCCACGTCGCCTTCACCCACCGTCGGCGCAGCATCCGCTGGAGCGCGGGATAGAGGCTCCCCTGGTTCACGTCGAACACCTCGCCGCTGATCTGGCGAAGGCGCGCGGAGATCCCCCATCCGTGCATCGGCTCGAGGGAGAGGGTCTTGAGGATGAGCATCTCGAGCGTTCCTTGTACAACTTCTGCGCGCGACTCGGCCATTCCGGCTCCTGTAGGCGGACAAAAGGACTATACGCTTGCTCCTTTTGGCTGTCAACAGGAAGGTTCGCGTAGGCCTGCTGCCGCGGATGTCAGGCTTGCGTCAGTGCAGCGGCGGCCGCGGATTCCGCGGAAACGACGCGGATGGAGCGACGTCAACTGCAACTGCATTTATGGGCCGCGGACGGACGCGGACTCACGCGGACAACGGCAACCGCAATTGCAAAGGGCAACCACGGAGGCCACGGGGGCCACGGAAAAGGCAAAGGCAACTACATGATTGGCATCTCGGCGCCCGAGTCTCTCGTGCCACGCCCAATAAGGAATGCCGTTGCCGTTCTTCATGCTCTTCATCCCTTCATGCTCTTCCAGTCAAGGCTTCTGGAAAACCAGTCGCCAAGCGGGATCGAGACAGGGCGGACTGATCTCAGCCGAAATCCTACAGCATCCGCCCGATCCACTCCCCCGTGAAATACCCGACGATCGCGACGCCGAGGCCGACGACGAACATGTCGAGGCCGGAACGGAAGACGCTACGACCAGTGAACACCGACCGCGCCGCGCCAACGAGAAAGTGCGAAAGCATGGCGAGCGTGAACGAGAGCACGATCGCCGTCATGCCGGTCGTGAAGAAGAACGGCGCGACGGGGATGACCGCCCCGATCGCGGTCGCGGTGCCGGTCACCCAGGCCTCGCGCATCGGCGACATGTCCACCGCCCCGATCCCGAGCTCCTCCTGCACCTGCTCATCAAGCATCCGCGCGGGGTCGGCCATCACCTGCGTCGCGAGGCCGTGCGCCGAGGCCGTGTCCATTCCCTTGGCCTCGTAGATGAGCGCGAGCTCATCGCGCTCGACCTCCGGCATCAGCGCGATCTCATCGCGCTCCATCGAGATCTCGTTGGCGTAGGCCTCCTGCTCGCTCTTTGCGGCGAGGTACCCGCTCGATCCCATCGACAGGGCGTCGGCGATGATGCCCGCGACGCCTGCGACGATCACGGCGTCATGCTGCTGGGCAGCGCTCGCGCCGAGGACGCCGGCGACGAGCCCGAAGTTCGCCGTGAGGCCGTCGTTGAAGCCGTAGACGACGTTCCGGAGGTGGCCACCCGCGTTCTTGCGGTGCCAGGGCTCACCGCTCCGGCCGGAGATGCCGGCGAGCGTAGTCGCATGCTCCGCAGACTCGCGCGCGAGGACCAGTGCCTCGCCTCCCCCCGCCACGTTCGCCGGGGTTGCCCGGTGCATGTCCATGTACCCGCGGACTTCCCGACCTTCCTCAGCCAGGAGCATCGGCAGGAGGAATCCCGGCCCGAAAACCTTGCCGAGCATGGCCAGCAGCCGTGCCCTCGCCGTCGGCCGGAACGGCCGCGGCGGGCGGCCACCCTCGGCGAGGAGGCGGCCCCAGATCTCGACGTGCCGGTCCTCGACCGCGGCGAGGCGGGAATAGACGTCCTTCCGCCGCGGGTCGTCCTCCAGGGTCGCGAGCTGCCGATACAGGAACGCCGCATCGGCTTCGTCCTGCCAGTGGTGGGCGAAGGTGTGATAATCGGGAGCAGGGGTGTTCGACGGGCTGGCCATGCCACAATATGGTGGGGTCGAGCCGGTGGCGCCGCCCTATACCCCCCGGCAACCCTTCCTCCCGGTTGGGTGACTCACGAGAACCAGCACCCAGTCTCGTCCCGGAGCCAATCCCATGGTACGCCAGTTCATGCCAGTTGCCATCGCGACGGCGCTGCTCGTCGCGGCCAGCGCAGAAGCCCAGGAACCGCGCACGCGCACCACCGTCCGCACCGGCCCGTTCGGCGCCGTCGCTTCGATGTACGATGACGGCGACCGTCTCGTCCTCGGCCTCTCGACGTCGTCCGGCGGAATGCGCGACACCCTCGGCCTGCTCATCTCGTCGATCACGCCGGGAAGCCCGGCGGAGAAGGCCGGTCTCGAGGAAGGGAATCGCATCACTGCGATCAATGGTGTGAGCCTCAAGCTCATTGCGAGCGACGCGAGCGATCCCGAGATGGCGGGCGTCCTGGGCCGGCGCTTCCAGCGAGAGCTGGAGAAGATGAAGACCGGCGAGGCCGTGGTCCTCCGCATCTACGCGAACGGCCAGAGCAAGGAGACGAAGATCACTCCCGTGCGTGCCGACGAGCTGCGCACGAGCCGCGGTCCGCTCCGCGGACGCACCGACGAGCGCCCGACCATCGGCGCGTCGCTCGGCGGATTCCCGAGCCCGCGCGACACCCTCGGCGTCTTCATCATCTCGGTGGCCGAGGAAGGCCCGCTCGCAAAGGCGGGAGTCTTCGAGGGCAGCAGGATCGCCTCGATCAACGGTGTCGACCTGCGGGTTCCGAGCGCCGATGTCGGCGATGAGTTCATGACGAGCTCACGCGTCCGCCGGCTCACCCGCGAGGTCGAGAAGCTCGAGGCAGGTGGCAACGCCGAGCTTCGCGTCTACTCCAACGGGCAGTATCGGAACGTCACCGTGAAGACAGTGAAGCGCTCGGAGCTGAAACAGAACGCCGGGATCTCGATCTTCCACTCGGGCGGTGGTACCGGTGTGTTCATTCCCCCGATGCTGGACATGCAAGGCTTCCACTTCGACATGAACCACGACATCGATGGCGACACGCGCCGGCGAATCGAGGAAGCGATGCGCGGCAGCGAGATCCAGCTGCGAAGCCTTCAGGAACGCCTGCGCAACAACGGCGGCAGTATTCGCGAGCTCCAGGAGCAGCTGGAGCGGCTCAACGACAGCCCCAACCTGCGCGAGCAGCTGGAGTTGCTGCGAGCGCTTCCGGAGCGCATCCGTATCTCCGGCGATTCGGGAATCGAGTCCGCGGATCGCATCCAGGTCGAACAGGGGCTGCGAGCGCTGGCCCCAATAGCGGCCACCTTTCTCACGACCGTAGCGACCGATCGCGACGAGGCGATCGCGCACAGGTTCGTATCTTCATTCGACGCCCAGCCGTTTTTCCAGGGCGAAGTTCAGCCGCCGGCCGCCGGGGGCCTCGGCTTCAGGGCGCAGGGCCTTCAGGGTGCACAGGGCGCTGGACAGGCCGCGCAGGTCCGTCAGGGCCGCGCGAACGGGGGCGCGGCGTATGCCCGTTCCGGCGAGCCTTCTGCGACGGGCGCCGTGTTCACGCTGGAAGGCATTCGCTTCAGCCCGATCAACGCCCAACTCGCCGCCTACCTCGGCGCCGGCAGCGAGCGCGGACTGCTGATCCTCGAGATCGATGACAGCTGGACGGGGCTCATCGCGGGCGACGTCCTCCTCTCGGTTGACGGGCGCGCGGTCGTTCGCGAACGCAATGAGATCGCCATCGTGATCGACCCATCACGCGACCTGCCCGTCGAGATCCTGCGGAGCGGGGAGCCGGTGAAGGCGACGCTGCGTCACAGGTAGGTCGGGACGCTGGCCGCTTCAGCGTTGCACGCCCGGCCTACAACTCGATCTGTGTCCCCAGCTCGACGACGCGATTGGGCGGAATCCCGAAGTACTGGGTCGCCCCAATCGCGTTCCGCGACATGAAGATGAACAGCTTCTTCCGCCACGACCACATCGGCGCGTTGCCATCGGGGAGGAGCCGCTCGCGTCCGAGGTAGTAGCTCGTCTCGTGCGGGACCGTCGTGACGCCCTGGTCGGCGACGAGGGCGAGGATCTCCTTCACGTCCGGCGTTTCCATGAAGCCATAGCGCGCCATCACGCGGAAGAATCCGTGGTCGAGCCGCTCGACCGTCACGCGCTCCATGTCGTTGAGCTCCGGGACTTCGGCCGAGCTCACCGAAAGCAGCAGGATCTGTTCGTGCAGCACCTGATTGTGCTTCAGGTGGTGCAGGAGCACGACTGGCGTGCCTTCCGGCTCCGATGTCATGAAAACGGCGGTGCCACGGACGCGGTGCGGCTTCCGGCGTTCGACGTCCTCGAGAAACAGATCGAGGGGAAGTGATCCGCGTCGGAGGATGTCGCGCAGGATCTCGCGG
This sequence comes from Gemmatimonadaceae bacterium, assembly GCA_031426115.1. Lineage (GTDB taxonomy): Bacteria > Gemmatimonadota > Gemmatimonadetes > Gemmatimonadales > Gemmatimonadaceae > JANPKQ01. The sequence continues at coordinate 8,307 of JANPKQ010000137.1, forward strand.
CCCCGCTTCCACGTCGTCATGAAGGTGAACAGCGCGATGCCGAAGGCGAGCGGGACCCAGCCGCCGTGCAGGATCTTCGGAACGTTGGAGCTGAAGAGCGTGAGGTCGATGATGAGGAAGCCGGCGGAAAGTGCACCCGCCTGGAGCAGCGACCATTTCCAGCGCGACCGCGCGACGACGAAGAACAGGATGCTGCTGATGGCCATCGTCCCCGTCACGGCGATGCCGTAGGCAGCGGCGAGGTTCGCCGCCGACCCGAAGCCGAACACGAGGGCGATGCACCCGATCCACAGCGCCTTGTTCACCTCGGGGATGTAGATCTGTCCCGCGGCGCGCGCGGACGTGTGGACGATACTGACCCGCGGCGTGTAGCCGAGCTGGACGCTTTGCTGGGTGAGCGAGAACGCCCCGGAAATGAGTGCCTGGGAGGCGATGACAGCGGCCATCGTCGCCAGTATCACCAGCGGCAGGAGGAGGCTTGGCGGCGCCATCCGATAGAAGGGATAGTCCACCGTGGACGCATCGCGGAGCACGAGTGCGCCCTGACCGAAGTAGTTGAGAAGGAGGCAGGGCAGCACGTAGGCAAACCACGCGAGCCGGATCGGTTTTCGCCCGAAGTGGCCCATGTCGGCGTAGAGCGCTTCCGCGCCGGTGACGACGAGCACCACCGAGCCGAGAACGAGGAACCCGTGCACGCCGTGGTCGGCGAAGAACCTGATCGCGTAGTAGGGGTTCGCGGCCCCGAGGATCGCCGGCTCGTGGATGATCTCGCGCAGCCCGAGCACGCCGATGACCGTGAACCAGACGAACATGATCGGGCCGAATACGACGCCGACGCGTCCCGTCCCGTGCTTCTGGAAGTAGAACAGCGCCGACAGGATGATCACCGTCAGCGGGACGATGTAGAAGGGCAGCGCCCCGGCAAAGCCGGGATGCTCCTCGGCGAGCACGTTGAGGCCCTCGACGGCGGCGAGCACCGACACCGCCGGCGTGATGATCCCTTCGCCGTAGAGCAGCGACGCGCCGAAGAGTCCGAGGGCGATGAGGATGAAGCGGCGCCGCTCGTCGCCCGCGCGATGCTCGCGCTGGAGGATCAACGCGAGCAGGGCGAGGATCCCGCCCTCGCCCCGGTTGTCCGCGCGCATGATGAAGACGATGTACTTGATGCTGACGATGAGGATCAGCGCCCAGAACATCAGTGAGAGCACGCCGTAGACGGCCGGTTGCTCGAGCACGAGCCCGTATTCCGGACCGAACGCCTGCTGGATCGCGTAGAGGGGACTCGTCCCGATGTCGCCGTAGACGACGCCGAGGGCGGTCACCGTGAGGATCGCGAGCCGCTTTCCGTGCGGGTTGTGCTCGACGTGCTGCCGGTGAGGTGGGACCGGCCTCGCGCCGGTCATGCCGGCGGAGAGGGGTACTTCATCCGGTGGCCTGCGGGCCCCGGTTGGGTCGACGCTCATGCGTGGATTCGTCCCGATGCGGAGTCCGCGACTGCGACCGGACCCTGGAGTGCGGCGCCCTTGTGGCTGGAGCGCTGCCCAAAAAAAACCGGTCGCGGAGCAGCTCCGCGACCGTCGTTGAATCTAGCGGACGCCAGTCCGCAAGCCAGCGTCACTCCGAGGCATCGCCGGCTCCACAGTGGCCGAGCGGTGCGGCGGCGCAACGCCGAGGGTCCCGGGAACGATCGGGCGACGTGGCTCAGTCGGGTATGCGACGGGTGGTTACCACGATGACACCGTTGGCTCCCCTGGACCCATAG
>JANPKQ010000138.1:0-3986 GCA_031426115.1 Gemmatimonadaceae bacterium
GTACGCGGCTGCGTCCGACATTGTGCCGGGCAGCGGCGCGATCGGCATCGGGCCGTCGCGTGTCCACGACGAGTTCGGGCATGTCCTCGAAGTGAATCCCGACCTGCGTTCGGATACGAAGCAGGTCATCATCAACGTCGGCGGACTCGTTCGTCAGGGACTGCAGCTGAGCACGTCGTACACATTCTCGCGCTCGCGGGACCAGTCGTCGTTCTCGGCTGGCGGGGCACGTGGCGGGGGCGGGTCGGCGCTCGGCGGCTTCATCTCCGCAACAACGGCGGGCGATCCGAACGTGCGCGAGTGGGGAACGAGTGATCTCGAGCGACGGCATCTGCTCCAGACCACGCTGACCTACCAGATCCGACCGTGGATCGATGTTTCCGCCGTCGGTCGATACACCGCGGGTGCTGCGTTCACCCCGCGCGTGGGCGGCGACGTCAATGGCGATGGTGTGCGCAATGATCGCGCGTTCATCTTCGATCCGGCGGCGACTGCGGATCCCGCGCTCGCCGATGGGATCCAGCGCCTGCTCACATCGGCGCCAGGTCGCGTTCGAAAATGCCTCGAGTCGCAGCTCGGACGGGTGGCGTCGCGCAACAGTTGCGACGCGCCGTGGATCCCGACGCTCGACCTTCGGGCAAGCCTGCGGCCGACGATTCCAGGTGTCGGCCGGAGATTGAACCTGTCGATCACGGCGGTGAACCCGTTGACCGGTATCGATCAACTGCTGCATGGCGCGAAGAACCTGCGCGGCTGGGGTCAGCAGAATCGTCCGGATCCGACACTGCTCTACGTGCGCGGCTTCGACGCGGCGAGCAACCGGTTTCTATATGAAGTGAACGAGCGTTTCGGCGTGAACCGGACGGCCAACAACGCCATTCGTACTCCCTTCGCCATCGGCATTCAGGGCACGTTCCAGCTCGGATTCGATCCCCGTGCGGCCGGTGGCCTTCAGGGATTGCTCGGAGGCGGCGATTTCGGCGCGAATGCACGCGCCGGCGGCCAGGGCGGTCGTGGCGGACGCGGCGACGTCTTCGACATCAATGCCGTGGTGCGGCGGTTCCTCCCGAACCCGGTGGACGCGATCATCGCCATGAAGGACTCGCTCGGCCTGAGCGAGGATCAGCTCGCCCAGCTCCGGCCCATCGGCGCCGCGCTCACCGTCCGCAACGATTCGATCGCGAAGGCAGTCGCCGCCCAGGTAGAGGCCGCGGCCGGAGCGAATCCCATGGCGGTGTTCCAAAGGCTTCGGCCGCAGCTCGAACGGTCGACAGCGGAGTTCACGGCGACCCTCGACACCATCCAGAAGATCCTGACGCCGGAGCAGTGGGCGAAGGTCCCGCCCCGCGTCAAGAATCCGCTTGCGCAGGGTCCCGGCGGTCGCGGCGGTCCAGGTGGGGCGGGTGGACAGGGCGGCGGCGGGCCACGCCGCCCGCCACCCCCGATGTCATAGCGAGCGAGTCCACCGACGCGGTTGGCGCCCTTACTGATCGAGCGTCAGCTTCCAGTCGATCGGGATATCCCGCGACAGTGAGTCGCGCACGGAGCAGTACTTGTTGAGCGCGAGATCGATCGCACGCTCTGCGTGCTCCCGCTCGATCCCGGCACCGGCGATGTGAAAGTCGAGCGCGACGTGGACGAGCTTCCTCGGCACTCCGTTCGCTCGCTCGCCCCGCACGTCCACGGTCAGGGAGCGGGCCGGCGTGCGACGCTTCGCCAGGATCCCGACGACATCCATCGCGGCGCAGCTCGCGAGCGCGCTGAGCACCGCGTCCACCGGCCCCTGACCCGTTTCTCCCTCACCGTCAATGCGGGCGACCGGCCCGCCGGGGCGCCCCGTGTCGAACCGCTCCCCTCCCACCCATGTGACAGCGACACGCGACGGTGGCTTGGGTGCAGTCGCGCCTGGCGATCCGGCGGTGGTGGGGGCGCTCACGACTTCGTCCCCGCGCCCTTCTCGATCGGCGCGCGGACGGTGTTTCCCCATTCGGTCCAGCTTCCGTCGTAATTGCGTACGCGGTCGTAGCCGAGGAGGTACGTCAGCACGAACCAGCTGTGCGATGAGCGCTCGCCGATCCGGCAGTACGCGACGATGTCGTCGCTCTTCTTCAGGCCCTGCTCCGTTTCGTAGATCGCACGGAGCTCCGCAGCCGACTTGAACGTGCCGTCGGCGTTCGCGGCGCGCGCCCAGGGGACGCTTCGCGCACCCGGAATGTGGCCGCCCCGCATCGCACCTTCCTGCGGGTAGTCCGGCATGTGCAGTCGCTCACCAGTGAATTCCTGCGGCGAGCGAACGTCCACGAGCGGGCGTCGAGCCTCCACGTGGGCGCGGACATCCGGTTGGAACGCGCGGATCTTCGCGTCCGAGCGCTCGGGGGCCGTGTACGACGTCCGCGAATACTTCGGGACGTCGGTCGTCATCGTCCGATCCTCGGCTTCCCATTTCATCCGTCCGCCATCGAGGATGCGCGCGTTCGTGAATCCGAAGAGCTGGAACACCCAGAAAGCGTAGGTCGCCCACCAGTTGTTCTTGTCCCCGTAGAAGATCACGGTGGTGGATTCATCGATCCCCCGAGAGCGCAGCAGCTCCTGGAACTGTGCCCGCGAGACGTAGTCGCGCACCAGCGGGTCGTTGAGGTCCGCGTGCCAGTCGATCTTCTGCGCGCCGGGAATGTGGCCGATGTCGTACAACAGCACGTCCTCATCACTCTCGAGGATGCGCAGTGATGCGTTGTCGAGGTTCGCCGCCAGCCAGTCCGTCGAGACGAGCGCGTCGGGACGGACGTAGCCCTTGTCGTCGATCGTCGGGGCGGCGGTGGTCGAGCCAGCGGGGGTCATCATGGTGTCTCCTGTCGGGCGGTGCCTGTCTTCGAAACTAACGCCGCCACGCGCCTTTCGGTTCGCGGCCTCGTCAGCCGACCCTCGTCCCGTTCGGTACGGCGTGGTCCACGGCGAGAAGCACGATCTCGTGCGGTTGGGGCAGTGCACCGAGGACCAGCACCTGGCTCACGAATCCCGCGATGCGGCGCTCGCCGATATTCACGACGGCGGCGATCTGGCGGCCTTCGAGCGCGTGCGGAACGTAGTGCACCGTGATCTGCGCGCTGGAGCGCTTGAGGCCGATCTCCGGTCCGAAGTCGATGAGCAGCTTGATGGCGGGCTTCTTCGCTTCCGGAAAGGGCTCGGCGCGCAGGATCGTGCCGATCCGGATGTCGATGCTCGCGAGGTCATCGGGGGTTGGCATTCTGCTGAGATGGCGGAGTGAGGTGGCTGGCGCGGCGATGCTACGACGCTCCGCCGGATTTGGGCGACACCGCCGCTTTCCCCACCTGCCGGCGGATCCACGATTCGACATCATCGGCGATGCGCTCCCACCCGGGCTCCATCGGAAGGAAGTGCCCATTCTCCGGATACTGCCAGCAGGGCGCGCCGTACTTGACCGCCAGCTGGCGTGCGACGCGAGGTGCGACGAATCGATCCTGAAGCCCCGCGGCAACGAGCATCGCGCAGCGAATGCGTTTCTCATCGACGGCAATGGTGCCGAGCGAGATCTCCCGGGCCGCACGCGCGCTGTCAGGAACGAGGCGCGCATGGAGCCCCGCGCGCTCGGCCGGCGGCATCCTGTTGAAGATCAGCTCATCGCTGTCGCTGCGCGTCGGGCGGAGCGGTGTCGATCGCAGCAGCGTGCCGAGATGCTTTGCCTGCTTCATGACGAGGCCCGGAGTCATCAGCGAAATCCCGCGAGGCGGCGCGGACGAGAGGAGCACCACCGTATCGCTGGCCCCCTCTTCCGCGAGCCTTTGGGCGATGAGGCCGCCCATGGAATGCCCGACGACGATAGGCCGCCCAATGGCGCGGGCGACCTCCAGCGCGTCGCTGACGAACTCCTCGAGCGACACGCGCCCGATGTCGGCCACCGGTCGGCTTCCCGGCCTCCCGCGCAGGCTGAGGGCGTGGCTGGGGTAACCGCGCTCGGCGAAGAACCG
>JANPKQ010000139.1:0-2012 GCA_031426115.1 Gemmatimonadaceae bacterium
GTGGGTCGCCATCGCCGTGTCGACGCCCCGGACGGCGCGCAGGACGTACTGCGGCGAGTCGGCCGGCGGCACGGCGAGGAAGCCGATGAAGGCGCCGTTGGGGTGCACAACCACGGGGACACCATTGATCTCGAGCGCCGCGCGGCCGCTACCCACCGACCCGAAGATGAAGTTCGAGTCCCGCGCCCCGATGGTCGCCCCTGGCGAGGGGTACACCACCTTCACGGCAAGCGGCCCATCGACCATCGGCACCGGGGGCAGCCCCCGGGCCGTCCCCATCGGCAGCGCTGCCGGATCCCCCGTCCCCGGCACCGGCGCCGGCGTCGCGCGCGGACACCCCGCCAGCCCCACCCAGGCGGCGCCCATGCCGAGCGCGCGCGCAATCACTCGACGCATGGGCGGGAAGCTAACCATCGGCGCGAGTTCGGGGCTAGCGGGGGGTTTATGGTGGCGGGTGGGGGTGGGGAGGGAGGCATGATCCAGACGTCGGGGCTGGGTTTTCAGGGGCCTTAACAGGAAGAGCATGAAGGACACGAAGAGCATGAAGGGGTCCGGACGCGTGTTCACTCCCGTGTCGCGCGAGGTCATCGGGAGTGCGATCGAAGTCCATCGGGCGCTCGGACCGGGACTTCTCGAAAAGAGCTATCGCCGGTGCTTCACCCACGAACTTGCCCTTCGAAAGGTGCCCTTCGAGATCGAGGTGCCAATCGCCATCGTGTACAAGGGCCTCATGATCGAATGTGCCTATCGAATCGACGTATTCGTCAATCGATCGGTCGTCATCGAGATCAAGAGTGTCGAAGCCCTGAAATGGGTTCACGAAGCACAGGTACTCACCTACATGAAGCAGTCCGGGACCCGCCTTGGATTTCTCATCAACTTCAACGCACGGCGCCTGAAGGATGGCCTCCGCAGTTATGTCCTCTGAGTCGCGAAGCGGATATCCGGCTGATCTCGGAACCCTTCATGCTCTTCATTTTCTTCATGCTCTTCCTTTCCGGCTGTTAAGAAAGCCTGCCCATACGCGGAGCCCAAGGATCCGGCGGCATTCATTGACCCCCCCGATGGCCATTCCTATATTCGGGCGCTTCGGCCGGGCCGTTACACGGGGCACGCACCGGGGACGTCGATCGAGAGAAACCACCATGGTCGGGGGCGCGTACAGCGGGATGATGACGGCAGCGCGAGGGGAATTCGAGCGCGCCAGCGCAGACCGGGCCATGGGGATCTCTCTTCCGCGCAGCGCGGCGGTGCGATGACGTCTACCCCGCGCTCGAGCGCGGCCGTGCGCACCGAAATCGTCGTTCACGTCTATGGGCGGAGCGACGTCGGGCGCGCGCGTGAGCACAACGAGGACGCCTTCGCGGTCGCCGACCTCACCACCGGCACCGTCACCCTTGCCCCGGAATCGCACACCTACAAGGTCGGCGAGCTGGGGCTGCTCTTCATGGTCGCCGATGGAATGGGCGGCGCGGCGGCCGGCGAGCTCGCCAGCGCCATGGCGGTCGATGTCGTGCTCGATGAGCTCAAGGCGCGGTGGGGCGCCGATGCGCGGCGCGATCCGGAGACGTTCGCCGCCCGCCTTCGCTCCTCCACGGAGACGGCGAACATGCGAATCCATCGCTTCGCCGCGGACCATCCGGAGCATCGCGGCATGGGCACCACCGCGACGATCGCCGGCCTCCTCGGCGACACCCTCTACCTCGCGCAGGTCGGTGACAGCCGTGCGTATCTCGTCCGCGACGGGGTCGCGCGCCAGATCACGAAGGACCAGTCGCTGATGCAGAAGCTCATCGAGGCTGGGGAGATCACGGCGGAGGAGGCGGAGCTCAGCGAGCGGAAGAACATCATCCTCCAGGCGCTCGGTCCGGAGCCGACCGTCCGCACCGACCTCACCCACCAGCACATTCGCCGCGGCGACACGCTCGTCCTCTGCAGCGATGGCCTCTCGGGCCAGATGCGCATCGAGGACATCGGCCTCGCGATCACCGAGGAGCCAGGTCTCGACGAGG
>JANPKQ010000140.1:0-18326 GCA_031426115.1 Gemmatimonadaceae bacterium
CGACGTCGCTGCGCCGGTGGTTGGTGACACGACCTTCGGCACCGTCGTTCATCAGGCTTCTTCCCGGGTGATGTCATGCGCCGTGTTCCGGTTCGCTCCACTGTTCCTGCCGTCGTCGCTCTCATCGCGATCAGCGGATGCGCACGACTGCCGGCTCCCGCCGATCCTCCGGCATCGGGTCGAGGCGCTGCGCCGGCGACGCAGAACGCGGATGCGTCCCGTGCGGCCCCGGGCGGTGCCGGTGACAGCGCCGCGGCGGGGCGCCCGCCGGTCGGGCCGGGTCAGCCTCGCCCGTACGCGCGAGTGATCACGCCGGGCGCGCGGACGCAGCGGGGACTCTTTGCCGTGCACCAGATCGGTGAGCGGCTTCTCTTCGAGATTCCCCCGCGCGAGCTCGGCAGGGATCACCTCATCGTCACTCGCGCCGCCGCGGGTAGCGCCGGCGGGGGCGATCGCGTGGTCCGCTGGGATCGCAGCGCGCACCGCGTGTTCCTGCGGCAGGTCAACTACAACGTCGTCGCCGACACGGCGCTCCCGATCTACCGATCGGTGGCAGCCCAGGCGCTCGGTCCGATCATCGCGGCGTTCAACGTCGAAGCGTATGGTCCCGACAGCGCGCCGGTGATCGACGCCACAAAGCTCTACACGACAAATATCACCGAGTTCGCTGGTGTCCAGCAGATCGCTCCCGATCGCTCGTTCGTCGAGATGGTCGCCGCGTACCCGACCAACATCGAAGTCGAGGCGACGCAGACCGGTGTCGCGGCGGTGACCGGACCTGGCGCGGCACCGGCGCCTGCGGTACGGCCCACGTCCACCGTCGTGATGCACTGGAGCATGTTGCGATTGCCGGACGAACCGATGATGCCCCGACTCCATGACCCTCGGGTCGGATTCATTTCGACATCACGAATCGACTATGGGCGTCCGGAGCATCGCGCGGTCGCCCGCCGGTACATTCACCGCTTCCGGCTCGTCAAGAAGGACCCGTCGGCCGCGGTCTCCGAGCCCGTACACCCGATCATTTTCTGGATCGATCCGGCAACCCCGCAGTGGCTCGTGCCGTGGGTCAAGGCAGGGGTCGAAGACTGGAAACCCGCCTTCGAGGAGGCGGGGTTCCGCAACGCCATCATGGCGCGCGAGGCACCGACCGTCGCGGAGGACGTGCACTGGTCAATCCATGACGCGCGCAACTCGATGATCTATTGGCGCGCCTCGCCGATCGAGAATGCCACCGGTGGTCAAACGGTGGACCCGCGGACCGGGGAGATCATCAAGGCCGAAGTGAACATGTACCACAACATTCAGAACGTGCTCACCGCGACCTACTTCACGCAGGCGTCGCCGCTCGACCCGCGTGCCCAGAAGCTGCCGCTGCCCGACTCGCTCATGGGTCGACTCGTGGAATACGTCGTCGCGCACGAGGTGGGTCACGCGATCGGGTTCCCGCACAACATGAAATCGAGCTCGATGTACCCGGTGGACAGCCTCCGAAAGCGGAGCTTCGTCCAGCGAATGGGTGGTCACGTCGCGACCCTGATGGACTACTCCCGTTTCAACTACGTCGCGCAGCCGGAGGACAGCATCCCGCTCCACCTGCTGATCCCCGGGGTCGGGCCGTACGACCGGTTCGCCGTGCGATGGGGCCATGAGCCCATTCCAGGCGCGAAGACGCCGGACGATGAGCGCCCGACGCTCGACCGCTGGGCACGCGCACAGGACTCGGTGCCGTGGTTTCGCTACGAAACCGCGGACTCGCCGAACGATCCGGGCGATCTCACCGAGGCGGTCGGTGACGAGAACGCGGTGAAGGCCGGGACGCTCGCACTGAAGAACCTCGAGCGTGTCGCGAACAGCCTGCTGACGGTGGCCGAAAAGCCCGGTGAGGATTACACCCTGCTTCGCAGCCTCTATGGGCAGGTGGTCGGCCAATGGGGCCTTTACATGAGCCACGTCGCCGCGGTGGTCGGCGGTGCGGAGTCCCAGGAAAAGCTCGGCACCGGCCAGCGCTTCTTTCCGCTGGGACAGGCCCGGCAACGGGAAGCCGTGCAGTTCCTCACCGCCAACGCGTTCACGGCGCCCGCGTACTTCACGCGACCCGAGATCCTGCGACGCATCGAGGCCGAGGGAGTCCTGACGCGCATTCGTGGGGCGCAGGTCGGTGTCCTCAACTCGCTGTTCAGCGAGTCGCGACTCAACCGCCTGATCGAGTACGAGGCGCTCGCCGCACGGTCCGGCGATGCCTATACGGTGGGCGAGCTGCTTCGCGACGTGCGCGCGGGGGTGTGGAGCGAGCTGTCGGGATCGAACGTGAAGATCGACGTCTATCGGCGCAATCTCCAGCGCGGGTACATCGAGGCGATCGAGCGCCAGATCTCTCCTCCGGCGACGCCCGCGGCGCCCGCCGGACCGTTCGGGCCGTCCGGACCACCCCGCTTTGCGACCGATGCCCGGCCGTTGCTGCGCGGGCATCTCGTCGAGCTCGACCGCGCCGTCCAGGGCGCGCTGCCGCGCACGCGTGACGATGTCACCCGGCTCCACCTTCAGGACGTAAGACTCCAGATCGACAACATCCTCAATCCCCGGAAATGATCATGCGAATCGTCCCCTTTCTCCTGCTCGCGATCGCCACGACGGCCTGTGTGCGCGTCAAGGTGGAGAGGTCCTCGCCCGCGACGGCAGAGCGACAGCAGACGGAGACCGACGTGCTGGCGGTGGTCAATCGCCTGTGGGAGGCAATGCGCACGAACGACAGTGTCATGGCGCGCTCGGTGTTCGATTCGACCGCGCAGATGGTCAGCATTGTCGATCGCAACGGCGCGAGGAGCGTGCGCTGGTCGCGCGCGGACGGCTTCGTGAAAGCGGTGGGCAGCGCGACGCAGCCGTGGATCGAGCGGATGGTCAATCCGGAGGTGCGCGTGGACGGCAACCTCGCGAGCGTCTGGACCTGGTACGACTTCAGCGTCGGTGGGAAGGTCAGCCATTGCGGCTACGATTCGATAGAGCTTGCGAAGATGACGACCGGGTGGAAGATCATCTACCTCGCCGATACGCGGCAGCAGACGGGATGCGACAAACCGCCCGCGCCGAAGTGAGCGCGGGCGGTTCCGTACGGTGACTGGCGCTACGGTGGGTCAGCGCTGGTCGAGCCGGTACCGCTGCAGGTAGACGAGATCGTCCGCGTCCATGCGATACAGGTAGATCGTGCCGTTGCCGAAGCCGGAGATGCGCGTGCCCTTCGGCAGCTGCACGCGACTGGTGACCTGGCCGCGGGCGTCAAAGACATCGTAGATCGGTGCGTCGTTCGGGCCACGCGAGCGCCCGACCCACAGCTCGCCATTCGGCGTGACGATCGGGGCGCCGTACCGCGGGAGAAACGGCGGCTTGTACTCGGGATAGTCTGTCCGCGGCGGCCCGCCGGCCCGGTCCCCAACGCCCGCCGTCGCTACCGTTGACCGCACACGCGCGCCGCCGGCGGCGCCGCCACCGTCGCCGAAGCTGATCGTCACGCCGCAGTTCGGCGTCTGCACCGGCGCCTTGTCCGCTTCGGTGAGCTTGAGCCGCTCATACTGCAGCGCAGGGCCCGCGGTCCGCGTCTTCGTCGGCGACACCCACTCGACGTGATACGGCTCGGGATGGACGAACGCGATGCGGCCGTCCGGCGCCACCGACCACGCACGCTGCGGTACGAAGGGGTTTGGTCCTGTCATGCGAACTTCCCGCGTACCGGCCGAGCCCGATGTCTGAATATTGCTCTTGGGGACCTGCACGTACGTCATCGTGTCCACCTTCTGCGTCGTTCGGTCGTAGCGCAGCACCGGTGCCGAGTCGAGCGACGTCGGCGGCTGTCCGTCGACGAACACGAACGACGAGCCTTGATAGTAGAGGCGACCCATTGCATCGACGCCGCGCGGAAGCGAGGCCATCATCGCACCCCTGTTGCCGCCGCCGAGGTTGACCTTCAGTTCCTTCCCGACACTGCCGTCCGGATGGATGGTGAGGAAACGCTGGTTCTGCGGGTCCCAGAGCAAGGTCGTGTCGCCGGGGGCGGCGAACACGCCCTGCGGCGTCGTCCACTCGCCGGGCCCCTGACCCTCGCGACCGATCTTCATCGACGTTCCCTTCTTCAAGTCGATGAGCTGGACCGTCTTCTCCCGAACATCGGCAACGACGATCCGCCCATCGGAGAGCTCGCGAACGCCGCTGATGCAGCTGAACGGCTCCGCGTACTCGAGCTCCATCCGTGAGATGGTGCGCAGCGGCGGATTCTGCGCGGACAACACGCTGGACGTCGCGATGATGCATGCTATCGCGACCCGGTGAGAGGGACGTGGGAACAGGCGCATGACTACAGGACCTCCGGAAGGTGATCAGGATGGAACGCCGCGCCGATGAGCGCGTGCTCGTTCGCGGCTTCGAAGCATTAGTCTCCGGAGGTCTCCGGGAGGTTTCCTCGGACCCTAGGTGATGACCGGTACTGCGGCCCAGCTCGGATCATCCTGCTACTGAGAATCCGGCTGTGCGACTGGCTTTCCAGAAGCCTGAACTGGAAGAGCATGAAGGGATGAAGAGCATGAAGAAGGGCAACGGCACTTTGTGGGTGTGGCGCGAGAGACTCAGCACCGAGATGCCACCCATTGGACCTGCCGTTGCCTCATCCGTGGCCTCCGTGGCCTCCGTGGTTGCACCTCGCAGTTGCCGTTGCAGTTGGCCGCGTCAGTCCGCGGCAATCACCTCCGAGTTACAAGGCGGTGACGTCCGCCGCAGGGGAGCGGAGTTTGTCCAGAGCACTCACTTCATCGGCGGCATGGTTTGCCGTCCAGCGGAGAGATGCTCCTGGATGATCACCCAGCGGCCCTTTCGTTTCTGGAACACCGCCGTCCACGCACCACCGACCGTGTGCGCTTCACCGGATGGCGCGAAGTGCGGGATGGTGTAGGTCGCCGTCATTGCGGCCGATGTGGACGAAAGCACATCGATCCGTCGCTCCCCCCAGACCCACTGCGGCCGCTGCATGTTGCGCCCCATGGCATCCCAGAAGGACGCGACCGACGCCTGGATCGAATCGCGCGATGCCGTGATCCGGCCGTCGGTCGCCGAGATCACCGGCCCGCTGTCCGGGTAAAGCGTCATCAGCCGCTGCACGGCGTCCGGCTTCGCCAGGTCGTAGGCATTCTCGATCGCGCGCGTGATGGTATCGGCGATGGCGCGCTGTGCATCAGCGCTGAGCCCGGATGCGGGTGGCGATGGAGCGCCGGGCGCTTCGGTGGCCTTGCATCCGCCGAGGACGAGCAGGACGGCGGCCGACCGGAGGAGCGCGAGGGACAAGGCTGCGCCGGCGCGCATGATGAGCGAGCAGCGATGCAGGAAGGTGGCTGTCATGCGAGCCGTTGCCTGAGGGATTCATGCCAGCGGTGGAGTGCGGCGCGGGCCCAGGGCGAGGGAATCAGCCGCCCATCTGTCGCCGCGCGAGGACACCCGCCCGTCATCAGGCGAGGACACGCCAGTACTGATACGTCAGTTAACGGCGCCGATTCGCCATCGCGCGCTGGTTCGCGCGGTGCAGAGGCGGATGTACGGGAGTGTCCTTGCCACCATCGATGGCGGCACACCGAAGACCCGGAGGAACCGTGCGAACGATCGTGAAGTGGGCCGTGATCCCCGCCATGCTGGCGGCGGTCGCGTGCCGAGACAGGGCGGACACCGATCTTGCGAGCGACCTCGCGCTGATCACGGGATCCGACATCGAGCTGGCGAATGCGGGGGCGCAGGGCACGCTCGTCGTGTCCGCGATGGAGAACATTCCGGCGCCGGCACCGACGCCCACACCGACCCCCTCGAAGCGCCGCGGAACGAAGGCACCTCCGCCGGAGGCGACCGTCGTCGAAGTTGCCGCCGACGAAGGAACGTTGACGGCGCCCCAGATGATCACGGTGGCCGCATCGGACGCGCCGGTAGCTGCGGAGCCCGACCTGCCGGCGCCGGATGCACCGCCGGTCGTCCGCCCGCATCCGGTGGAGCCGCGGTATCCCGTCGGCGACGGGTCGATCTTCGGAACCGGCAGCGATGACCGAGGGCGCAGCGGTGAAGGGACCGTCGTGATCCGCGGTGGGCGCACGGGCCGCGATCCCTGCGACATCCATGATGGACGCCGCGCCCGAGGCGGGGGGGTCCTGATCAATACCCGCATTCCCGGCACCGGCACGTTCCCGCGGCGCTGAGCGCGTACGACTCACCGATGCAACACCGCCCCGGAGCAATCCGGGGCGGTGCTGCATCTGTCCTCCCCGTCCTACATGTCGCGAACCTCGTCCGCGGCGCCAAGCACGTAGCTGATCTCCGTGGACAGCGCCCGCGCTTCCTGCGTCGCGTTGTTCACGCCCTGCACCGACGCGTTCACGCCCGCCGACCTCACCTTGATGAGGTCGAGCTTCAGGTTCTGGAGGAGGAGCCCCGCACTCTCGAGCTGGCCGAGCAGCGTGTCACGTCGCTTCATCAGGTCCTCGACCGATGACCGCTGCCGCTGGAGCAGCGCGAGCTTCCGCTCCGCATCGGGAGTGAGCGGCACCTGACGCTCGACGTCGGCAATGCGCTCGTTGAGCCGTTCGACGTTCGTCGGCTGGAGATCCGCCTCGAGCCGGTGCAGCGTCGGCGCAAGCGACGCGATCCGCTCCACCAGCGCGTTCACCGTCGGAATGACATCGGGAAGCATTCGCCTGTCGGTCTTCGACATCTTCCGCACGGCATCGAGGATCGCGGTGCGATCAGCGGTCGCGCGGCGCACGGCATCCATGTACGGGCTACCGATCATGCCCGAGCCGGGAGCCGCATCACGTGCAACCTGGCCGAGCAGGGCGGCCGGATCGTACTCGCGAACCAGCACGTCGATCGGCTTCGACAACACGTCCGCCGGGTCCACGTTGTCCCGCCGCAACGAGACCGTCTTTCGCGCCAGGCCGACAACGCTGAGGATCAACGGAGCCATCGATATGGCGAGAAGGGGAAAGACATCACCATCCGCCATCGTCCCGAGAAGCGCGCCCATCGAGACGACCGTTGACGACGCCGCGAACACCGCCTGCTGCCGGTACTTCTGGAACCGCCGGTGCAGCGATGTCGCGCGGCCCCACGCCTTGCGGTCATCCTCGACGTCCACCCGCAACTGGGCCTCGGCCCGAAGCTGGTCGCGCACCTCTCTCGGCGACAGCGCGCGCGGCGACGCGGCGAGTCCACCGATGGGCTGCTGACCGAGGCCCTGCCCGGCATAGCCCGATGCGACGGACCCCGCGGGCCGCGACGCTGGAAGTGGGGCTGATGGCGCGACGGACGGCGGTGCGCCGAGCTCGCTTTCGTAGGGCTGCGGCTCGGCGAGAGAACCGTAGCGACGCAGGCGCACGGCTTCGATGCGGTCTTCGGTCGTGGGCCGGCGAAACACTTCGCCCATCCCGATCCCATCGGCCCAGAGACCTCCGAACCGGCGAAGCACGTCCGCGGTCATCACCGCGGCGGGAATGAGGAACCAGGGGTCGCCCTGCATGCTGAAGTTGATCGCGAACAGGACGCCGCTGGTGCCGGCATAGCTCACGAGCCGGTGCCGGATGCGCCGCACACGTTCGTTGACGGGCAGCTCGTCGTCGGGGCGCCGGTCGCGGAGCGCGCGCTTCTCGTCGCGGCGCAGCCGCTTGAGCTCGCGGCGCGACATTGGCGGCGCGGGCGGCGGAGACGCGGCCGGAAGCGCCGCGCGCTCCCCGGCAGCAGCACGGTTCGAGGCGACGAACAGCGGGTTGTGACGGCCGGCGAGGACGTCGCGCAGCTGGCCGGCGTTCTGCCAGCGGTCATCGGGCCGCTTCGACAGCGCCCGTTCGATCGCGGCGGCGAGATCGGGCGGGGCGTCGCGACGATGCCGCGAGATGGGCGCCGGAAGCTCGCTGACATGCTTCATCAGCATCGATGGCGTGTTGTTCGCGATGAACGGCGTCACCCCGGTGAGCATCTGGTAGCCGACAATGCCGAGCGAGTAGATGTCGCTGCGGCCGTCGATCTCGTGCTCCCCGAGCGCCTGCTCCGGCGACATGTACGCCGGAGTGCCAACGGCAATGCCGGTCACCGTGAGCCGCGACCCCGCCTCGGCCGCGCGCGCGATGCCGAAATCGGTGACGAGGGCGCGGCCGCTCTCGCGATCGAGCAGGATGTTGTCGGGCTTGATGTCGCGATGCACCACGCCCCGCAGGTGTGCGTAGGCCAGCGCATCCGCGACCTCGCTGATGACGCGGCGCACGTCATCGATCGGCGGGCGCGCTCGGCGGGCAAGCTGCTGCGCGAGGCTGTCGCCGTCGCAGAGGGTCATCGCGAAGTAGGCGAGTCCCTCCCGCTCGTCCACCGAATGGATCGGGACGATGTTCGGGTGGTTGAGCTGCGCCGCCGTCTGCGCCTCGCGCCGGAACCGCTCGCGCACCGCTGGATCGAACGCGAACTCGGGCGGAAGCACCTTGATCGCGACGTGCCGCTTGAGGCGACGATCGAGGGCACGATACACGATCGACATCCCGCCCCGCCCGATCTCCGATTCGATGTCGTATTGATCTCCGACCGCCGCGACCACTCGCTCCCGGAGTTGGTCGCTCACGCCCGATCCGGTCGGAGGGGGGTGGGGTCGCGCCCCGTGAGACGCGCCATCTCGTCGGCGACGTACATCGCGCTGTCCACATCCCGCGCGAGGGTGAGCGCCTGCTCCGCCACCGACGTGATGTGCTGGTGGCTGAGGGCGCCCGCGCGCAGCCGGAGCACATCGAGGCGCATGCTCTGCAGGGCCATGGCGCAGCCTTCGAGCCGCGCGGCGGCCTGGGATCGGCGCTGCTCGACATCGACGACGGCGCGACGCTGCCGCTTCAGGAACGCGAGCCGTCGCACGCGCTTCTCGCTCGCAACCCGGTCGAGCGGATTCGCCTCGGACTCGAGCTGCGTGATCTCCTCGTCGATCTCGCCCGCGCCGATGCCGGGACCTTCCCCGCCGCCCCGCACCGAGGCGGTGGAGAGCGCACGGATGCGGTCCACGAGGGCGTTCGCCGATGCCACGACCTCCGGAATCCTCGAGCGCTCGCTGCGCGGCAGCGATTCGACGATGCGAAGAATCTCGTCGCGGTCCATCTCGGCTTGGCGAATGGCCGTGGAGGACCGGACGTCGGCGGGGGCCCCGGTGGCGCCGGTGCGACCCGGTGGAAGCGCGCGGCCCGCTGTCTGGCCCGTGCCCGCATTGGGCGTCGTCGGCGTGCGCTCCCCCATGCCAATGCGGCGACGGGCGCGATCGCGGATCTGCTGCCGCTTGTCGCGATCGAACAGGGCGCTCGCGTCATCGATGGCCTCGCTCGCGACGTCGAGGATCTCCCGATGCCTCGGCTGGCGGAAGACATCGCGCCAGTCGAAGCCGTCCGACCAGAGCTTGGCGTACTGAAACGCCATGAAGACGCTCCACAACCCGGTCAGGAAGAGCATGTTGTTCCACCCGAGGATCGCGAGCAGCACGATCACCAGGTTGACCGAGACGTAGTAGGCCAGCCGGCGCCGGAAACTCATCACGGGCGCGGCGTGCCAGCGCCGCAGCTCATCCTCGGTTGGCTGGTAGTGCAGGTCCTCGGAGATCGACGAGCCGCCGCCCGCTCCCGCCTGCATGTCGCCCCACACGGGCGCCGGCCGCGTTCCCGGGCGGGCGCCCGTCGGCGCGTAGGCCGGAACACCCGCAATGCTGGATGCCGCGTCGTGCCGAACGCGTGCGTCTTCCGCCGCGACGGAGCCAGGCTCGAGCGCGGCGGCGAGCGCCGCTGCCGTCGGAAACCGGTTTTCCGGCTCCTTCGCGAGCAGCATCATGATCGCCCGTCCGAGCTCCGCGGGGACGTCCGCGCGACGCTCGCTGATCGATACCGGGGTCTCGGTGAGGTGCTTCATCAGCAGCGCCGGCGTGTTCGACGCCGTGAAGGGCGGCTCGCCGGTGAGCATCTGATAGCCGACGACGCCGAGGGAGTAGAGGTCGCTGCGGCCGTCGATCGTGCGCTCGCCCGCCGACTGCTCCGGCGACATGTAGGCCGGCGTGCCGATGGCGATCCCGGTCGCCGTGAGGCGAGAGACGGTCCCCGGTCCGGTTCCTTCACCACTGTCTTCGCCCGTCATCGCGCGGGCGATGCCGAAGTCGGTGACGAGCGCGCGCCCCGTCTCTCCGTCGAGGAGGATGTTGTCGGGCTTGATATCGCGGTGCACGACGCCGCGTGCGTGGGCGTAGGCGAGTGCATCGGCGACTTCGCGGAGGACACGCCGGGTGGATTCGCTGCTGAAGAGCCCGTGGAGCGACAGCGCACTCGCGACCGTCGCGCCCTCGACGAGCGCCATCACGAAGAAGACGAGCCCGTTCTGCTCGCCTACCGTGTAGATCGGAACGATGTTGGGGTGGCTGAGTTGCGCGGCAGTTTCCGCCTCGCGCAGAAAGCGCGTGCGGATTTCAGAGCGAAATGCGAGCTCCGGTGGCAACAGCTTGATCGCCACCAGGCGCTTGAGACGGCGGTCGCGTGCACGGTAGACGATACCCATGCCGCCGCGGCCGACCTCGTGCTCGAGCTCGTACTGCGCTGCCAGCGCCTGGGATAACTGCTCCCACAGCGCGGTATCCGATGCGGTAGATCCTACCGGTTCCGGCACGCACCAATCCAGGGGTAAGTAGCGTGTACAGTGTAGCACCGGCCTCGCCTCCTGTACAAGGATGGCCGCGTTGGCAGGGCCCTACGTCACGGCGGCGCGGGAAAGTTGCAGTTCACGCCGACATGGCGGGACGCGGGCTGCACTCTCGGGCCGGGAAACCGCGAGGCGGCACGGATGCTTCACCCCACAGCGATGGGGGACGGCTGAAATCCGGCTCGGCCCCCGACGTCCGGGCCAGCGCGCGTCGTTGGCGGCACGTTCCATCCCCACGTCCGGCGAAGCCGGGTATGGAATGGACCGTGCGACGGACGCAGATTCCCTCTACCGAGGGTTGCTCCTCAACCAGGTCATCCAATGGTACAACGTCAAACCCTGCCGGTCCTCCCGCTGCGGGGGACGGTCATCTTCCCGGGGCTCACGGCACCTATCGCCGCGGGCCGCCCCGGTACACTTCGCGCCATCGAGGCCGCCCTCAAGGGCGACCGCCTCGTTTTCGCCGTGGCGCAGCGCGACAACACCGACGAGCCCTCACCGGAGATTCTCTACTCCATGGGCGTCGTCGCGCGGATCGGGCAGATCCAGCGCGGCCTCGGTGGCGTCCAGCTCCTGCTTCAGGGTGAGGAGCGCGCTACCGCACTGCAGTACACGACGACCGAAGGCTACATGGCCGCCGTGGTCATCACCACGGAGGAGATGACACCGCTGGATGAACATGATCCGGCGTTCGAGGCGCTCCACAAGGAAACTCGCGAGCGCGCCGGAGAGCTCGGCGAACGCCGTGGGCTCCCGGAGGAAGTCGTGCATCAGGTCCTCGACTCCGTCACGGAGCCGGGACGTTTCGCGGACCTCGTCGCGGGTTACATCGAGTTGCCCGTCGCAGAGAAGCAGGGCCTTCTCGAGACGTTGAACGTCGAGGAGCGGCTGCGTCGCGTGCTCGTCCTCGTGCAGCGCCAGATCGGCCTCATCGAGGCGCAGGAGGAGATCAAGTCGCAGGTGCAGGAGGAGCTGGGCGAGCGCCAGCGCGAGATGTATCTCCGCGAACAGATGAAGGCGATCCAGAAGGAGCTCGGCGACGATGACCAGAGCCGTGAGCTCACCGAGCTGCGCGACAAGCTGAGCAAGCTCGAGCTCCCGAAGGAAGCCCGCGCCGAGGTCGAGCGGGAGCTCGGCCGGCTCGAGCGCGCCGGCCGCGAGTCGATGGAAGCCCAGGTCATTCGCACATATCTGGAGTGGATTGCGGAGCTTCCATGGAGCATACGGTCCGAGGACGCGCTCGACCTCGTTCGCGCCGATGCAGTGCTGACCGAGGATCACTACGGGCTTCAGGATGTGAAGGACCGCATCCTCGAATTCCTCGCCGTGCGCCAGCTCCGCGCGCAACAGCTCGCGGAGGAAGTGGACAAGACCGGCGAGTTTCCCATCCGGAAGCTCAAGGTCGAGAAGGACGACGCGACCCCGTCCCTCGCGGTCACCGATGACGACGACCGCCCCATCACCGATCGCAAGGAGGCAATCGCGCGCGCGATGGCCAAGGGTCCCATCCTCCTGTTCGTCGGGCCCCCGGGTGTCGGCAAAACGTCCATCGCGAAGTCGATCGCACGGTCGTTGGGACGCGAGTATGTACGCGTGGCCCTCGGCGGCGCGCGCGACGAGGCGGACATCCGCGGCCACCGCCGCACGTACGTTGGCGCGATGCCGGGACGCATCATCCAGGGGATGAAGCAGGCCGGAACGAAGAACCCCGTCTTCCTCCTCGACGAGGTGGACAAGCTCGGCCAGTCGTTCCAGGGAGATCCGGCGAGCGCGCTGCTCGAGGTGCTCGATCCCGCGCAGAACGACACCTTCACCGATCACTATCTCGGCATTCCGTTCGACCTCAGCGAAGTGTTGTTCATCGCGACGGCGAACTTCATCCAGAACATCCCGGGTCCGCTGCTCGACCGCATGGAAGTCGTTGATTTCGCGGGCTACACGGAGCGGGAGAAGCAGGAGATCGCGAAGAAGTACCTGCTGCCGCGCCAGCTCGAGGACGCTGGTCTCGTCGGCAAGGGCATCAGCTTCGCGGATGATGCCGTCGCGGCGATCGTGACGAACTACACCCGCGAGAGCGGAGTGCGGCAGCTCGAGCGACAGATCGGTGCGGTAGCGCGAAAGCTGGCGCGGAAGATCGCGAGTGCCGAGACGACACCGGAGCTCATCACGGCAGACGACGTCCGCGAACTGCTCGGGCGGCCGAAGGTTCACCCCGAGAAGGCCGGTGCGGAGAACGAAGTCGGGATCGCGGCGGGGATGTACTACACGCCGATGGGCGGCGACATCATGTTCGTCGAAGCGTAGATTCGTCGATACTACGGCACGCCTGCAGTGGACTCGTCGATGCAGGTCGGGCCTGGCGGTGCGGTATCGCTGATCCTCACGGGCCAGCTCGGCGACGTCATGAAGGAATCGGCGCGCGCGGGCTTCACCTACGCGACGAACAACGCGGTGAAGCTCGGGATCCCGAAGGATCGACTCGGCGCGGTCGAGGCCCACATCCACGTGCCCGCTGGTGCAATCCCGAAGGACGGTCCGTCAGCGGGCGTCGCGATCGTCACGGCGCTCGTCTCGGAGATGTCGGATCGCCCGGTGCGCCGGGATGTTGCGATGACCGGCGAGATCACGCTGCGGGGCCGGGTGCTCCCGATCGGCGGCTTGAAGGAGAAGGTGCTCGGCGCGCACCGTGCCGGCATCACCACGATCATCCTCCCGAAGGACAACGAGGCTGATATCGAGGACGTCCCGGAGGAAGTGCGGAAGGTGTTGACCTTCCACCCGGTCAGCACGCTCGAGGAAGCGCTGAAGATCGCGCTGGTCGAGGAGAAGGATCAGGAAGCCGTCCGCGAGAAGAAGGAGAAGGCGATCGCGGTGGCGTGATTGGGGTCGGATAACGAAGTGGACGGTGGTCGGTTTTCAGTTGACGGTTTCTTCAGTTCGGGGACGACACGAAACTGATGACCGATAACTGATAACTGACAACCGTCCACTTGCTTTTGGCTATCGATCCCTAGAAGACGATCGCCCCTGCCCTGAACAGCTTCCACGGGCTCGGGCGCAACTCGAGCGGCTCGGTGCCATCGAGGAAGTACTCGGTGTAGCGCCGCTCGGGCGGAGTGAGGAGATCGGCGACGAGGCCCGTTTCCCGATCGAGCTCGGCGGCGATGACACCACCGGGAGTCGTCCACTGCCCGGTCTGACGGCCCTGATAGTACTGACCCATCATCTCGCCCCAGATCGGCGCGGCGGAACCGCCGCCGGTGACACCGGCGGTGATCGTCTTCGGACGGTCGAAGCCAAGCCACACGCCGGCGACGATGTCGGGCGTCATCCCGATGAACCAGACATCGGTGTTGTCGTTGGTCGTGCCGGTCTTGCCTGCCACCGGGATCTCCGGCGGTACCGAGCGTCGTGCACCGCCGCCGGTGCCGCGCTCGACGGCGTCACGCATCATGTCGCGGACGATGAACGCGACCTCCGGATCGAGCGCGAGCGCGGACGCTTCCGGCTCCGGCTGCCAGACCGTGCGGCCCTGGCGATCCTCGACGCGAACGACGAGGCGTGGGCTGACCGCGACGCCGAGGTTGGCGAAACCCGTGTATGCCGCCACGAGGTCGAGCGGGCGAACGGCTGATGCGCCGATCGCGGTCGAGGGATACGGCTGGATCGGCGTATCGATGCCGAGCCTCTGGGCGACGGCGACGACCGAGTCGAGGCTGACGCGGAGGCCCAGCTCCACGGCGACGACGTTGCGCGACTTCGCGAGTGCCTCGCGCATCGTGATGGGACCGAGGAACGTCCCATCGTAGTTCGAGGGGCTGTAGATCGTGCTGTCGCCGAGCATCACCGCGAGCGCCGTATCACCCATGATGGCGTTCGCCGGGATGCTGTCCTTGATCGCAGCCGCGTAGACGATCGGCTTGAACGCCGATCCCGGTTGTCGCAGTGCATCCACGGCGCGATTGAACGGCCCCTCGGAATGATTCCGGCCGCCGACCATCGCGCGCACCGCGCCTGTCGTCGGATCCATGGCGACGATCGCGCCCTGCAGGTAATCCGTGCGGCCCTTCACGCGCTTCGCATAGGTCATGTGGCGATACCCGCCCTGCTCCTCGACGCGCGTGAGGCCGCTGAGGAGCGACGTCACCGCCGCGCGCTGGAGCACGGGATCGAGAGTCGTGTGGATGCGGTAGCCGCCATTCATCACCGGCACGCCTGCCCGCTGAGCCTGAGCGCGCACGGCGTCGACGAAGTATCCCGAGGGCGCGGACATTCCCGAATTGCCCGCAGTGATGACCGGCTCGCGCTTGGCCGCGGCTGCCTGCGCCGCCGTGATGTATTTCGCCGCCGCCATGCGGTCGAGCACGAGGTTGCGCCGGTCGCGCGCACGATCCGGATACTTCACCGGGTCATACAGGGCCGGCCCCTTCGGCATCGCGGCCAGCGTCGCCGCCTCGGCAAGCGACACCTGTGCCGCGCCTTTGCCGAAGTAGTGACGGGCGGCCATCTCGATGCCGTGCCAGCCATGGCCGAACGGAATCTGATTGAGGTACGCCTCGAGAATCTGCGACTTGTTGTAGTGGCGCTCCATCTCGCGGGCGGCTGCCTGCTCGCGCAGCTTGCGGTTCAGCGTCTTGTCCGTGCGATCGATGATGTCGGGGTGCATGTTCCCGACGAGCTGCTGCGTGATGGTGCTCGCCCCGCGGCCATCCCCCGTCAGCGCATCCTTGAGCGCGCCCGCAACGCCGATGAGGTCCACACCATCGTGCTCATAGAAGCGGTGGTCCTCGACGGCGACGAAGGCCTGCGGGAGATACTTCGGCAGCGTCGAGATGGAGATGCTCGACCGCAGCTCACGTCCGAGCTCGCCGATCAGCGAGCCGTCGCGGGCGAACACGAGCGATGCCTGTGGCGGCTGGATGAGCTGCCACGGCTCCTGTTGCTGCGCATTCAGCCGTCCCGCGCTGAGCAGTACGCCGAGCGCTGCGAGTTGGGCAAGGCGGGCGCCGTCACGCGACGCGGCGCGGATCGAAACGCTGGCAGTGGCTATGGTGCGGAGGTGTGACACGGCAGGCCGGATTGAATAGGACGACGGAGCGCATTGCCGCGGCGGGCCCATCGAGCCCACCCTCTCGCGCTCACCATGGAATATACCCGCATGCCGGTTGCCGGTGCCCCGGCACCATGGCATGTTTTCGACGATGCCGCCACTCGTTCACATCGCGATCGTCCAGTTCAAGCCCCGCAAGGGAGACTATGCGGGCAACCTGAAGCGACTCGGCGCGGTGTTCGCGCAGCTCGACGCGCTCGAGCCGCGCCCCATGGTCGCGCACCTTCCCGAGACGGCGCTCACGGGCTACTTCGTGGAGGGCGGCGTCCGCGACCTCGCTCGGAGCGCCGGCGCGATGGCCGCCGATCTGGCGCAGGTGTTCCGCGACAGCGGTGCATCGCGGCCGATGGATGTGATCGTCGGCTTCTACGAAGTGTTCGCCAACACACTCTTCAACAGCGCCATGTGCGTCACGCTTGGCGGCGACGCGCCGATCGTCCGGCATGTGCATCGAAAGGTGTTTCTCCCCACCTACGGGTTGTTCGACGAGGAACGGTTCGTCGACCGCGGCCATGAGTTTCGTGCCTTCGAGACATCGTGGGGCCGCGCGGCGATGCTCGTGTGTGAGGACGCCTGGCACAGCCTCTCGGGCACGCTTGCGGCGCTCGACGGCGCCCAGATCATCCTGCTCTGCGCGGCTGCACCGGCGCGCGGTGCGTGGCCGCGCAACGATGACGTGCCGGGGCCCGCGACGCTCGCGCGGTGGGAGCGCCTCGCGCGCGATATCGCGGAGGAGCACGGCGTCTTCGTGGCACTTGCCCACCTCGTCGGCAACGAAGGCGGGAAGACTTTCGCCGGCGGATCGATGATCGCCGGACCGAAGGGGGATGTGCGCGTGCGCGGTCCGTTGTGGGAGGAGGCGATCGTGACGATGACCCTCGATCTCGCCGACCTCACGCGCGCGCGGGCCGACATGCCCCTCCTCACCGACCTCCAGACCCTCCTGCCCCATCTGCTGGGGTCCATGGGCGATATCCAGGCGGGAGTGCCCTCGGACCTGCGCTATGAAGAGGACACCGCGGTCGCGATCCCGGAACCCGCCGCCCGGCGACGAAAGACACCGGCGGGGGGCCTCACGATCGTCAGGCCCGCGCCCGACGAGCCGGCCGGGCCACCTCCCCTCGAGATCGATCCGGAACTGACCGCCCAGTGGCTGATCAACTTCATTCGCGAGGAGGTTCACCGCCGCGGCTTCGAGCGAGGCGTGCTGGGTCTCTCGGGGGGAGTCGATTCGGCCGTCACAGCCTATCTTGCCGCCCGCGCGCTCGGCCCCGAGAACGTCATGGCCGTCCGCCTTCCCTACCGGACATCGAGCCCGGACAGCCTCGCCCACGCACAGCTCGTCATCGACGCGCTGAAGATCACCGGCCACACCTTCGATATCTCGTCCGCGGTGGATGGATATCTCACTCAGGAACCGGATGCCGACGCGACCCGGCGCGGCAACATCATGGCGCGCATGCGGATGATTGCGCTCTTCGACCTCTCGGCGAAGCATCGCTCGATTCCGCTGGGCACTGGCAACAAGACAGAGCGACTTTTCGGCTACTTCACCTGGCACGCTGACGACTCGCCGCCGATCAATCCGCTCGGGGATCTCTACAAGACCCAGATCTGGGCGCTCGCGCGCCACCTCGGCGTTCCGGCAGCCATCATCGACAAGCCGGCCTCCGCGGACCTCATCAAGGGCCAGACGGACGAAGGGGATCTCGGCATCAGCTACGCCAAGGCGGACCGGATCCTGAACGCGCTGCTGGCCGGGTATTCCCCGTCGGAGCTCGCGAGCCTCGGCTTCGACTCCAAAGAGGTCGAGACCGTACGGCGGCGACTCGACGGAACCCACTGGAAGCGGCGCCTCCCGACGGTGGCGATGCTGAGCCCGACCGCGATCGGCGAATCGTATCTTCGGCCGGTGGACTACTGAACGGATCGCACGGTCCTCCAGGTCAACGGCAAGGTCAACGGACATAAGAACGATTGAGCGGATAGAAGCGCGGATTCAGCGGATCCCATCGGCCCGGGGACGCCGTCTCCGTGGCTTCCGTGACTTCCGTGGTTATTTGCCTCGGCCTCTGCCGTTGCCGTGGACCTTCACGTTTCCGCGGCGTTCAACGCTGACGCGGCATTTCCTCTTCATGATGTCTTTCCATTCGATCCGCTCGAATCCGCGTCATCGTCGTTCCAGGCCGTGGATCCTCTCTCCCCGGATGACCGGCCCACCGCACGACGACCATCTCTGCCCGCGGCCTGAAAATCGGCTGCCGGATGACTGCCGTTGGGGCGCAGGGGCCCGTAACTTTGAGCCATGGCTACTCAAGCGCGCACGTCCAAGCTTCCCGCAGGCCTGAGCCGGAACGAGCTCCTCGCCGCGTACCGCAACATGCTCCTGTCGCGTCGGTTGGACGACAAGGAGATCCAGCTCAAGCGGCAGAACAAGATCTTCTTCCAGATCTCGGGCGCCGGCCACGAGGCGATCCTCACTGCCGCCGCGATGGCG
>JANPKQ010000141.1:0-16094 GCA_031426115.1 Gemmatimonadaceae bacterium
AGCGAGGCCGTGCTCGGGCCCGAGTACCGGATCGTCGAGATCGGTTTCGATGTCCCCGGCCCCGGCGCGATGGACCAGCCGTGGCACAGAGACTTCCCGATCCCGGATGAGACGCTCATCGGGCGGCGGCTCAATTCGCTCGCGTTCAACGTCACTGGTGTGGATGTCTCCGAGGACATGGGGCCGTTCGAGATCGCCCCGGGAACGCAGTGGGATGCACCCGATGACTTCGAGCACGGCATGTTTCCGCCGAAGTCGCTGTATCCGCGCTACGAGCAGCGCGCGCAGCGAAAGATGCCGCAGATGGGCGACATCTCCGTGCGCTCCGCGCTGACCATCCACCGCGGCACCGCGAACCATTCGAGCAAGTCGCGGCCCGTGCTCGTGCTCGGGGTCGATGCTCCGGATGCGCGCAACGCCGAGCGTCACGACCTGCAATTCACCCGCGCATACTACGCGACGCTGCCCGAGGACCTGCGGGCGCATACCACCTGTCGCATTGTCGATGCCCTCGAGCCGATCGTGCAGGCGCACACGATCGAGGGCCTCGTGATGGGAGAGGCCTGAGTGGCATCACCGGACGCAGAGCGCGGGAGTGGCGGAGGCGAGGATCGTGGACGTGCGAGCGGCGCGCGCCCGAGGATGTGCACACTCGTTGGACTCGCCGCTGGCGCCGGGAGTCGCTTCGGCGGTCCCAAGCAGCTCGAGCCGCTGGGCCCAGGCGGCGAGACGATGCTGGACTTCGCGATTCACGACGCGCTGGCGGCCGGCTTCGGCGCGGTGGTGCTCATCGTCCGACGCGAGATGCGCGAGGCGTTCGAGCGCGGCGTCGTCGCGCGCTGGCGCGACCGGTTGCCCGTGACCCTCGCATTCCAGGATGTGCCGGTCGATCGGAAGCCGTGGGGCACGGTGGACGCGGTGCTCGCCACGACGGCGCAGATCGCCGGCCCCTTCGCTGTGGTGAACGCGGATGATTACTACGGCGCACAGGCGTATCGCGAGCTGCACGGATTCCTGCGCTACGCATCGAGCAAGGCCGAGTACGCGGTGGTCGGTTTCCCGCTTGCCGAGACGCTGAGCGATTCAGGCGGGGTGACGCGTGCGCTGCTGCGCGCATCGCCCGAGGGGTGGCTCGAGCACATCGAGGAGCTGTTCGAGATCGCACGGGTGGGGGACCGCATCGTTGCGCGCGAGGCGGGCGGCTCGACACGGGAGCTGCGCGGCGACGCCCTCGTGTCGATGAACATGTGGGGATTCACGCCGGCGGCGTTCGCGCAGTTCGACCGGGGCTTCAATGCATTCCGCGATGCGAACCGGGACGATCCCCGCGCGGAGCTTCCGCTGCCGACGCTGGTCGAGACGCTCGTCCACGAGGGCCTGGCGCGCGTGCGCGTGCTGCACGGCGCCGGGCCATGGTGCGGGGTGACGTATCCTGCCGATCGAGAGCCGGTGAAGACCTTCCTCAGCGACCTCGTCGGCAGCGGGGACTACCCGAGTCCGGCGTGGGGGTGAGCGAACCGCCGCTCAGGGCCTGACCTGCAGATTGCCGCCCTCGAGCGGCAGCATGTTGGACTCGGGCGGCGTCAATGTCTGACAATTGAACGTGCCCGGCTCACGGATGAATACCGAGCTCATCCTGTCATCCGCATCACCGCCTTCACCCCCGTCCCGTACGCGAAAGATCTGGGTGTCGCCGATGAATGCAGGGTTCAGGTTCACGTGGATCGGTCCGCTCGCCACGGCGTCGTTCGGTGCGATGAACCGGAGGCAGTCGAGGTCGCCCATGTTTACTCGGCGGTCGCCATTGAGCGCCGTGATCCACTGAACGAATTGACCGTGGACGCTGCCATCGGGCATGACCCGCGCGTGGAAGGAGCGGCTGACATACTCGCCCGCCGGGTTGATCCAGTTTCCGTGACCGCTGATCGACGACCCCGCGCCCTGGCTGGCGAGATCCAGCTCGGGTGAAGCGATGTCGCGGGCAGAACCGCTCTCGCAGCCCAGCAGGGCAGCGAGTGAGAGCAGTGAGGTCAGGGTCGATGCAGCACGCATGGGATACCTCCGTTCGGGAGTAACGCAGGGTCGGCCGCGGCCCCGGGAATGCCCGGCGCGGCGCGGACGGTGGGCTCCGTGATCTTCACAGGGCCCCGATGTCGCCGCATGTTAGGGGCGCTGGCTTACCCGCCACTCTCCCGATACTCACCCATCGGGCGGAGGCGGGCGGTTCTCCTTCCGGGAGGCCTCGTGATTCACCTCCGGACGCTCGGTGCGCTGGACCTGCGCGACTCCGACGGCGCGGAACTGCGCGCGGTCCTGGCGCAGCCCCGACGGATGGCACTGCTCGCGTACCTGGCGCTGGCCGGGCGGAGCGGGCCCCATCAGCGCGATGAGCTTCTCGCGCTGCTCTGGCCCGAGCGCGACGAAGACAGCGCACGCAATGCCCTGAATCAGGCGCTCCATTTTCTCCGACGGCACCTTGGCGCGGACACTTTCGTGTCGCGGAGCGCGACCGAGGTTGATGTGTCGCCCCAGCACCTGTGGTGCGATGCAGTTGCTTTCCAGGCGGCTCTTGCCGCCGGCGAGCACGCTGAAGCGCTCGCGCTCTACCGGGGAGACGTGTTCGAAGGCTTTCACATCGGCGCCGCTCCGGAGTTCGAGCAGTGGCTCGAACGCGAGCGGGCGCGCATCGCCGGCCTCTATGTGGGGGCCATGGAGCACGTCGCAGTGGAGAGCGACACCACCGGGGGATTCGAGGATGCTGTCGTCCGGTGGCGTCAGCTCGCTGCCCGCGACCCACTGAGCTCCCGCATTGCCCTGCGGCTGATGCACTCCCTCGCGGCGTCCGGCGATTCGGCGGCGGCGATACGACATGCACGCGTGCACGAGACGCTGCTCCGCGACGAGGTCGGCGCCGAAGTGCCTCCGGAGATCAGCGCCCTGGTTCGAGAGCTCCAATCGATTCCGCGAAACACCGAGCGAGCGCGGGCCGGGGCGGCCCAACGTGCACTCGTGCCGGCATCGCGTGTGATGGCTGGTGCGACGACCATCGAGCTCATCGACGTCGTTGGCGTGCACGAGCCGGTTCCTCAATCACCCAAAGGCTCCGACTCGACGGGCGAAGTGCCGCGTGCCACTGCGGTGATCTCGCGACGACGCTGGCGCCGACCCGCAGCGCTTGCGGCGGGCGGGCTGATGAGCGTCCTGCTGATCCAGTCCGGCGCGAGATCGAGCGAGTCGGACGCCGACCATCTCCGCGCGCTGTATGCTCGGGGACAGCAGGCCGAGATGAGTCGAAGCCTCGTCGGACTCCAGACCGCGCGAGCAGCATACGAGCTCGCGCTCCAGTACGATTCCACCTATGCGCTCGCCTACGCGGGGCTGTCCGCCGTCCACTACTTCATGGGGGACTACGGCTATGCGCCCGTCGGACCTTCCCTCGATAGTGCGCGGCGGATGGCGCTGCGCGCGGTCGCTCTCGACACCACGCTCCCCGAGGTGCGCACCGCCCGCGCGGTGACTCTCGCCACTTCCCTGGATTTCGATGCGGCGGAGCACGAGTTCACCAGGGCGATCGAGCTCGGTCCCGACAACGCCCGTGCGCACTACTGGTATGCGGTGATGCTCGTTGCGCTTGGCCGTGGGCAGGAGGCACTGGCCGAGGCGACGCGTGCACAGCAGCTCGATCGGCTCCCGCCGAGAGGTCTCACGGCGATGAAGCGCTACGCGTTGTGGCTGGTCACGGGCAAGCGGCCACATCTCGACAGTGCGGTGACGACGCGACGCCCGATCCTCAAGGTCGAGCCGGGGGAGCCGTGGGCGCGGTCGCGCGAGGCTGCGGAGCTCGCGGAGGAAGGGCGGTGCGACGAGGCACGAACGCAGATCGCGCAAGCACAGCGTCTCGTCAATGAGAACAACTTCAGGATGCTTCCGCCGGTGATCGAGGTTCACTGGCACTGCGGTGAGCGGGAGCGCGCCCGGGAAATGCTCGCCGCGATGAAGCAGCTCCCGGGCGTCGAGGAAAACGGGTATCGCCTCGCGCTCGTGCACATCCTCTTCGGCGAGCACGACGCGGCGTTCTGGTGGCTCCGGCGCCAACGGTGGACAGTCGGCGAGCTGTCGGGGCTGAGCGCGGATCAGGCGCTCGACCCGGTGCGCGCTGATCCGCGGTTCCCCGAGCTGCTACGCGAGTTGGGTATTCGGTAGATCCATCACCGTGGTCGCTTCATGTTTCGGGCGCGTGCCGCGCGGTCGAGGAACGTGCGAATGCTCTTTGTCTTCGTCACGCTCGCGGCGGATGCAGCGTCCAGCCTCATGACGCTGGCAAAATCCGAGTAGGCACCGTCCTTGAACGCGACGATGTAGTAATCGAAGCCCGAGTAGTACCAGGGATCCAGATATGTCTCTGTGTTCGGAGGCAGTCCGTAGGCGATCGGAGCACACTCTTCCGGTCCGCAGTACCACACTTCGTAGCCATCCTCGAACGCGGACTGGTCCTTCCACTGGAACTGCCCGTCGCTGCGCACCGTCGCGTCGGTCGGACCAGCGACGAGGATTGCGCAGGCCATCTCACTGGAGGGTGATTCCCCGAGGCCGTTCGCCGCGACGACACGATAGCAGTTGCGCCGTTCAGCTGTTCCTCCACCCACCCACGATTCATAGGAGTCGGGTGGCGCGGACCCCACCCTCGTCCAGCTCGCGCCATCATCGAGAGTGACATCGATGTGGAAATCAGTTTCGTTCCACGAATTGTCCAACCACGAGACACTGACGGCTGTGCTGCTATTCACCCATACATAGACGCCGCTCGGCGCGAGCGGCGGGCTTGGCGGAGGCTGCGGCGGGGTCGTGACCGAGATATCCGTGGAGAAATCCGACGTGCCGCTCCCACGGGTCGCGCGAACGCGATACCAGTAGGTCGTGTTGCCGGCAACCGACCGGTCGGTAAAGGCCACAGTACCGCCCCACAGGGATGCGATCAGCTCGAATGGCCCGCCGGCGCTGAGTGCGCGGTGCACTTCGTACCGCTCCTCAGCCAGCGAGTTGTCCATCCAGCTCAGCTCGACCCACCGATGATCGGGCGCCTGACCGGCAAGCATCGAGGGCGGCGCGAGTGGGACGACAGTGCTCGACGGCGATGGAGGCGATTCACTCCCTGCGGTCTTGAATGCGATCACGCGATAGCACAGCCACTGCTCCGGTGTGCGCCCCGGGTCGGTGAACGACGTGACGTTCGCCGCTACGTTACCGGCCACTTCCCATGATGCGGCACAGCTCGATGACGGGGAGCGCTCGATCCGGAAGCCGAGCTCATCCGACGAGTTGTCCCGCCAGCTCAACTCCACCACGGTGCTGCCCGGCGACCTGGCCGCCGCCTCCGTCGGCTGCTGCGGCGGCGACGGGGGTGTCGTCGCGCACTCGGTGTTGGAAAACGTGGAGTATGCCCGCTTTCTTCGTCCGACATTCGTGAACGCCCGCGCCTTGTAGCAGACGGTGACCGAATACCCCATGCCGGAGAAGCTGGTGGCGGTAATGTCCGGCCCGACTTCCCCGTGCATCGAGAACACGCCGTTCGGCGTGCTGGAGTCATGGACCTCGAATCCGGCCTCATTGCTCGAGTTGTCCACCCACCTTACGTCGATCTGCTGAGGCGGACTTGCGATCGCGGTGAGATTCGACGGTGCCGGCTGAGGCTGGTTGCCGATACCGAACAGGACCGCGTCCGGCGACAACGGTGTGCGGTGGTCGGAGCAGGCGGCGATCGCGGCGATCCAGCATGCCAGGATGGTTGCAGGCAGGCGACCAAACGTTTTCGTGTTCATTCCCTTTCCTCCTTCGGTTCTCACGCCATGACGCACAGCAGCAACGGGCTCGCGCATGATGAGCACAGCCACTTATCCCGCGCTTACCCAGGCCAGCGACAGGCAGAATTCGAGGAACGGATGGGGGCGCCGACTTCGCGCCGAGCGAGCTTCCTGGCTCGAAAGCACCCAGTGGACGCTCGCCGGGATGTCGGGGCTCAGCGGTGACCGGCGCTTCGACCCGATACGATCAGACCCGCGTTTTCCCCTGTTGCTGCAGCGGCTGGGCTGAGGTCGCCCTGATCAGAAGTGGTAGCGCATGCCGAATTGGCCCTGCCGCCTCGGGAAGTCGCCGCTCGGTTCGCGGAAATTCAGCTGGCTCTCGGTCGCCTGATACTCGGAGTGGTTCGCCGTGTTGAAGAGGTTGAACACTTCCGCGGTCACGACCACTTGCCCGCGCGGCAGCGTGAACGACTTCCCGAGCCGCACATCCACCGTGCGATACCAGTGCTCCCAGCCCCTGGCCCGGATGGTCCGGATGCCATCCGGCCAGTCATCGAGTGTGCTGCCATTCTGGTTGAGGTCAACGCCCGCCGTCGCGAAGGTCGGCCGTGGACTCGCGACGATGACGATGCCCGAGAAATCGAAGCCGCGAGGAAGGCGCGTGAGCCCCGACACGACGACCCGGTGGCGCTCGTCGCCCTCGCTGACCTGCATCACGTAGGCGGCCGAGTCGGCGTAGTCGCTCGTGGTATACTCACCGAACTCCGACTTCGCCCAGCCGAGGGTGTAGGCGGCGTTCACCCGTGCGGGACGGCGATCCCATGTGAGAGTGGTGAGCACTGCCTGTGACTTCGCATCGCCGAAGTTATCCCAGAGCGTGATGTTGCCAAAGCGATTCGTGAGTGGCCGCGTCCCGCTCCTGATCAGGTTGGTGTTGACGGTGACGTAGGCGTTCTTCACGCGCTGGTTCACGTAGTCGACGTTGATGGCGAGACCATCGGTGACCCGGTGGCCGATGCCGGCAGACCACTGGTGGTTCTCCGGCGCTTCCATATGGTCGTTGAACAGGAAGACATTCGACGGAGACGCACCGCTTCCCGCGGCAATGCGCGCCCGCAGCACGGCTGGATCGGCCGTGCCCGGATTGGAGAAAGTGTAGGTGCGCCAGTTGACGGCGATTCGCTCCTGGATCGCGCCGAAGACGGGGATGCGGTCGAACATCACACCATGGCCGGCTCGCACGAAGATGCGGCCTTCACCGAATGGGTCCCAGGAGATCGCCAAGCGCGGCGCAATGTTGTCGAGGTCCGCCTTGCGGTCGCCGGTGTTGAGGAAGTTCTCGCCCACTATCCGGAGCAGGGTCGTGTCGCGCGCCCACGGGTTCGTTAAATCCTGGTTGAGGGTGTTGATCTCCGCATCATACCGGACGCCCGCGGTGATGTTGAGCGTCGGAAGGGGCTGCCACTGATCCTGGAGATAGCCGCCGATGACCCAGCCGTCGATCTCGCCGTAGGCATCGCGCATTGACGAGGGATCGATGAGCCCTACGGCGATCGTGGCGCGCGACGGCAGCGTGCTGGTGTCTGTCAGGAAGGCGAACACGCCATGCCCGTTCGTCGGGCGCCAGATGTGCGTTGCCGTTCGGTGCAGCTCGACGCCGCTCTTGATGACGTGTGATCCCGTGAAGCCATCGAGCGCCCAGGAGGTCTTGTTGATCGCGCGAAGATGCCGATCGCTGATGAGGAACGGAAAGTTCGCCCTGCCGAACTGAAGACCCGGGTACTGGCGTGTCGGACCGGGGAAGAGCATCGACTGACCGTTCGTGAGGTCGAGGAAGTGAAGGGACAGTTCGTTGACGAGTGACGCCCTGGTGTAGGTGTCTCGGAGCTGCAGGCTCGTGACACGCGAGCTGCCGATGATGCCTGCCTCGTGCGAGAGCGGAATCCCGGCAAGTCGCACTCCGAAGTTTGACTCTCCGTGCTGCTGGCGCGTTCCCCACATCGCGTCCACGGTGTGCGACCCGAGTGGTGCGGTCAGCCGAACGAGCGCGGTGTGATTCCGGATCGGCGCCCTGAACGATCCGGCATGGACGTCCCATTTGTCGGGCTGCTCCGGCGGCCGTCCCGGCACGACATCGATGTAATCATCGGTGAGATGTCCCTCGTAGCTCGCCGCAAAGAACAGCCGATCCTTGACGATCGGCCCGCGAAGGTTTCCGCCCAGCTGATACCGCTGGTACTCCGGCTTCGTCGCCTGGAACGCTCCCTTCGCGACGAGGTTGCGATTCTGGAGGAAGCTGAAGAGCGACCCCTGCAACTCGTTTCCACCCCGGTGACTCACCGCGCTGATGATGTACGATGCGCCACGCGCATACTCGGCGTCGTAGGAGTTGAGGTACACGCGGAACTCTCGCAACGCCTCCTGCGGGAGCATCGATCCCGTCGCGGGTCCGCCCATGACCTGTCCGACGTACGTCCCTTTCCACTCCATGCCATCGACGTAGAAGTTGCTGAACCGCGGCTCCCGCTCCGGTAGCGCCCCCGAAGCGGGGGCCGAACGGCCGCCTTCCGTCGCGTAGGTGCGAATTCCCGGCGCGATCGCCGCGAGGTTGAGCACGTTGCGGGCATTGAGCGGGAGGTTCTCGATCTCTTCCCGACTCACCGCCGTCGAAACATCGGTCCGCTGCACCTCGAGCGATGCGTCCGCCGTGATGACGGTCGGCGCCAGCTCCACACCGCCCGGCTCGAGCGTGAAGTCGAGCATCCCGCGCTGACCGACGAGAAGCCGCACGCCTTCCCGCACCTGCCGGCGGTAGCCGATGGCCCGGACCGTGATGTCGTAGCTGCCGGGCGCGAGGCCCAGCGCGCGATAGCCCCCGGCCGTGTCGGCGAGCGCACCACGGACGCCGCCGGTCTCGCGATTGAGAATCTCGACGCGTGCGCCCTGAGGGACGCTGCCGTCGGTCGCGGTGACGGTGCCCTGGAGCGTCACGGCCGTTGCCTGTGCGGCGAGCAATGTCGGTGTGCCCGCGAGCGCCGCGGAAACTGCGATCAGTCGACCTGCGTGGACGATGCCTGCCGCCGAAGCGCGAAGCATGGCCAACCCCCTGAGTGGGTACGCCGTCACAGGCGGATGTACCGCACTCTGGTTCCACGCGCAAGATCGAGTGGAGCGGTGCCACGGAGCCGGGAGGGCCGCCGCGGACGGCGCGTAAAGGCCTGCCAGCAGGCCCAACTGCGTTGAACTGCAAACTGAAAACTGACAACTGAAAACCGACAACTGCAAACTGCAGCCGCGGATTTCGCGGATGAACACGGATAGGGCGACTGCAGTGGTGGCCTATCCATCCAGTGCCTTTGGCGCCGCCTAGTCGACCTTGATGTTCCGCCGTCGCGCGATCAGCGATCGGCGTCTTTCCGCAATCAGCGCTCAGCGCGCCGTTGAGCCCGCATGTACGCCGTGGCTCCCTAGTCCGACCGCAACGCCACATTCGGGTTCACCCGTGACGCCCGCAGTGCCGGCATCAACGTCGCGCCAACCGCGGCGACCAGCAGCGTCACGATGACGATGCCAAAGATCAGCGGATCCCGCGGCGAGACCGAAAACAGCAGCGGTGTCAGGAATCGCCCGGCGAGCAGCGCGACGCCGACGCCGAGCATCATGCCAACGATCGTGATCCGGAGCCCTTCTCGGAGCACGAGCCGCAGCACGTCGCTGGCGCCGGCGCCGAGCGCGAGGCGCACGCCGAGCTCGTGGGTCCGCTGGGAGACGTTGTAGGAGATGACGCTGAACAGCCCCACCGCCGCGAGCACGAGCGCGAGCGCGCCGAAGAGCGTGAACATCGTGGCGCCGAGTCGCCATGGCCGCATCTCGGGATCGACGAACTCCTCCACGACGTTGACGTCGACGTAGGCCATGCCCGGCATCAACGGCTGGAGACCTCGCCGCACGGCTTCCTTCACGTCGGACGCCCGCCCCCGCGTCCGGACGAACAACCCCCCGTTCCTCGATGGGTTCTGAGCCCAGGACAAATACAGATGCGGTGCCGTCCCTTCGGCGAATCCCCGCACGACATCACCGACGACTCCGACGACGGTGTGACAGCCGCTGGTTTCGTCTGCGAGCTCGATGCACTTCCCGAGCGGATTCTCATTGGCCCAGATTTCCCGCGCCATGCTTTCGCTCATCACGGCGACCTTCGGGCTCGTGCTGTCGTCCGACACGGTGAATCCACGCCCACGAAGGATCGGAGATCCGATGGTCTCGAAGTACTCGGGCGAGATGGCGTTGGCGTAATAGTCATCGCGCAGGCGTGTCGAGTCGACGTTCGGAGAGGAGATCCCGGTGGTCCACGTGATCCAGAATGGCACGGAGATCGTCGAGGCTGCCGTCTGTACCTCGGGCAGGGTCTTCGCGCGCTCCTTCACCCCGTCGAACAGTGCGAGCTGACGGGGCATGTCGAGGGTGACACCGCGCATCGAGAGTCCGACGTGAAGCAGTCGGTCCGCATCGAATCCGAGATCGATCGAACGCGC
Source organism: Gemmatimonadaceae bacterium (assembly GCA_031426115.1). GTDB lineage: Bacteria > Gemmatimonadota > Gemmatimonadetes > Gemmatimonadales > Gemmatimonadaceae > JANPKQ01. Next base: position 10,337 of record JANPKQ010000141.1, read on the forward strand.
ATTGTGCAGGCTCCGCACGAAGAGACCGGCTCCGATGAGGAGGATCACCGAGATCCCGCCCTGCAGCGCGATGAGGGATGAGCGAAGCCGGGTGCGGCGAAGCCCACCTTCGCGGCCACCGGACTTGAGCGCACCAGTGAGATCTGCGCCAACGTGCTGCAATGCCGGCGCGACGCCGGTGGTGACTCCCGCCGCAAGCGCGGCCGCGGCGGTGAAGAGCAACACACGCCGGTCGGCGATCATGTGCCCCCACTCGAAGTCCGGCAGGAGCAGTGTGTGCAGTGCGCTGCCGGCCCACTGTGCGATGACGATGGCAAGCACCGCTCCGCCTGCAGCGAGAAGTACACTCTCGGTGAGGAGATAGCGGATCAGCCGCGCGCGGGAGACGCCGAGCGCGATTCGCACCGCGACCTCGCGCCGCCGCTGGATAGCGCGGGCAAGGAGGAGGCTCGCGACGTTGGCGCAGGCGACGAGCAGCACGAGGAGCGAGACACCGCCGAGCCATGTGGTGACGCGCGCGCTGGCGCGCGCCTTCGGCCCGCGATCGAAGATGATCGAGCTGAACACGCCGCGCGGACGCACGCTGTCGATCGGCGGGACGGAGCTCGGGCGAGCTTCGCGCTCCGCGGCAAGACTCCGGCGAAATGCGGCGGTCAGGTCGGTGTTGGCGGCCTCGGTACTGACGCCCGGCTTGCGACGGGCGACCATCTCCATCCACGTGAAGTTGTATCCCTGGTACCAGGGAGGCCGGCCCGCCCGCTGCGGAAGCAGGTCCGCCGCCCCCGCCGTGATCGGAATGAACGCGGTCACCGGCACCATCGACATTCCCGAGAAGCCCGCGGGCGCGACACCAATGATCGTGTAGGTGGTACGACCGATGATGAGCGTCTTGCCGATGACGCCGGGATCGCCGGCATGGGCCGTCCGCCAGTAGGCATGGCCCAGTACGGCGACCTGAGCGCCGCTCGGAATGCGATCCTCTTCCTCGGTGAAGAAGCGCCCGATGGCGGGACGCACTCCGAAAAACGCCCAGAGATTCCCGCTCGCGAGGCCGATCTGCACCTGCCGCGCCTCTGCGCCGGATCCGATCACGAGCTTCGAATTGAAGAACGCAACGATCTGGCTGAACGAGCCCGTGTTGTCGCGAATGTCGAGGTAGCGCTGGTAGGCGATGTTGTTGTCGAACCGCTCCTCGCCCCGGAAGCGTTGCGCGAGGTAGATCTGCCCGGCGTCGCCGGGCTCGCGGAGGTGTGCCGGGCCGCGCAGCAGCAGTCGATCGACGACGCCGAACATCGTCGCGTTCGCACCGATCCCCAGCCCGAGCGTCAGGATCACGGCCGCCGTGAATCCGGGTTGCTTGCGCAGTGCGCGCACCGCGTAGCGAAGGTCCTGGCCGAGTGCGTCGAAGGTGTCGCGGAGTTGCATGCGATGCTCCCGTCGGGATGCGGAGGAAATGAGCGTGGACCGCGAGCGGTCGAGCGGGCCGAAGCGGCGCACTGCCTCGACCCGCGCGGCGTCCGGGGGGAGGCCCTGGGCGATGAGCTGCTCGGTGCGCAGGTCGAGGTGCAGGTCGATCTGGTCGCCGACTTCGGCCTCGATCCCATCGCGGCGATCGGGCGGTAGGCGGAAGAGGCGACGTATGCCGGCGCGGATGCCGCGACGAGGCTTCATCGCGAGCCTCGGGCCCCGCTCACGTGGTGCGGCTCGTGATGGCCAGGATCCGGCTCATCACATCAGCATAGCGCGTCCACCTCGCGGCTTCGGCTCGCAGGTGGGCGCGGCCCGCCGTCGTCATCCTGTAGTACCGGGCGCGCCGGTTGTTCTCGGTCAGTCCCCACTCGGCCTTGATGAGCCCGCGCTCTTCCATGCGATCGAGCGCCTGGTAGAGGGCGCTGTCGTCGATGCCGAGCGCGCCGCCGGATTGCCCCTCGAGCCAGGTCGTGATCTCGAAGCCGTGCATCGGCTCCCACGAGAGGGCTTTCAGCACCAGGGTGTCGAGTGTGCCCTTCATGGGCGCGAGCTGTTCAGTCATTCTCCAGATTCTCCCCCTAGACTCTGGAGAGAATGCGCACATCGCCGGCGGCTGTCAAGCCGTACATTTTGGGGAACGCCATCGATCGGCCACTGGCGACAGGGGGCAGGGCTATCCATGGTCCGGCAGCCCGCTTAACATCGTCGCTCCACAGGGAGGGATTCATTGTCCGCCACACTCACGGGCCCCATGACGGTCGAGACGGTGCGCGACACCGTCATCGGCTGGCGCCGGTACCTGCACCAGCATCCCGAGCTCTCCTTCCAGGAGGAGCGCACCGCGCAGTTCATCGCCGACACCCTCGCCGGCTTCGGAGCGCTGACCATCACTCGCCCGACACCGACGAGCGTCGTCGCGCGGCTCACCGGCGCGCGGCCGGGCCCCGTGCTCGCGATGCGCGCCGACATCGACGCGCTCCCGATCGACGAGAAGAACACCCACGACTTCATCTCGAAGCAGTCGGGCGTCATGCACGCGTGCGGCCACGACGGCCACACCGCGATGCTCCTCGGCGCGGCGAAGGTCCTCACCGCGCGGCGGGCCGAGCTCGCGGGCGAGGTGCGCTTCATCTTTCAGCACGCCGAGGAATTGCTGCCTGGCGGCGCGGAAGAACTGGTGAATGCCGGTGTGGTCGATGGCGTGGACCTCGTCATCGGGGCGCACCTCTGGCTGCCGATGGCGGTGGGGCAGGTCGGAGTGCGGAACGGACCGCTGATGGCTTCACCGGACATCTTCCGCATCACCATCACCGGCAGCGGTGGCCACGCGGCGCTTCCGCAGAACACCGTCGATCCGATCTTCGTCGCGGCGCAGGTCATCACCAACCTCCAGGGGATCGTCGCCCGCAACGTCGATCCGCTCGAGCCGGCGGTGGTCTCGGTCACCCGCATCGCCGGCGGGACGACGAACAACGTCATACCGAGCAGCGTCGAGCTGGAGGGAACGATCCGCACGTTCGATGCGGCGCTGCGCCAACGGATCCCGGTCTTGATGGAGCGCATTCTCGCCGGCGTCACCTCTGCCCACGGCGCGCACCACAAGCTGACGCTCCAGAGCGGGTATCGCCCGGTCGTGAACGACGCCCGCGCGAGCGACCTCCTGCGGCGCGCGGTGGTCCGCGCCCTCGGCAAGGAGATGCTCGTCGAGGCGACGCCGAACATGGGCGGTGAGGACTTCTCCGCATACCAGCAGCGAGCCGCGGGCTCCTTCTTCTTCATCGGCGCACGCAACGAGGAGCGGGGCATCGTGCACCCGCATCATCACGACTGCTTCGACCTCGATGAGCGCGCGCTCGATCACGGGACGCGGGTCTTCGTCGCCGCGGCGCTCGAGCATCTCGGCACCCAGGGCAAGGGCGCCGCGTGATCCACGACTCGCCGCGCCCGCCCGCCGACCCCGCCCGTCCGACCGTCGCCGCCCACCAACCACTCGTCTTCCACCCCTACCACGCGCTGGCCCTGCTCCCGATGCTTGGCCTCCTCGGCGGCGTGTGGTTCGCCAATCGGGTCGAGCCATACGTGCTCGGGCTTCCGTTCCTTCTCTTCTGGATCGTGATGTGGGTGGTCGCCGCGTCGGCGATCATGTGGATCATCTGGGCGCTCGATCGGCGCCGCGGCCTCGCCGGCAGCGCAACCGACCCGACTGACGACACGGAACGTTCATCGTGAGTCCCGCGCTCGGCGTCCTCATCGCGTTCTTCGCGATCGCGATCGGACTTGGGCTGGTCGCGAGGCGCGGGCACACGATGAGCCTCGAGCAGTGGAGCGTCGGCGGGCGCGGCTTCGGATCGGTGTTCGTCTTCCTCCTGATGGCGGGGGAGATCTACACGACGTTCACCTTCCTCGGTGGCAGCGGCTGGGCGTACGGGCGCGGTGCACCGGCGTTCTACATCCTCTGCTACGGTGCGATCGCCTACAGCGCCTCGTACTTCCTGCTGCCGGTGATCTGGCGATACGCGCAGCCGCGAAAGCTCGTGTCGCAGGCGGACTTCTTCGTCGCGAAGTACGAGAGCCGGCCGCTCGGCATTCTCGTGGCCGTCGTCAGCGTCATCGCGCTCATTCCGTACCTCGTGCTCCAGCTCAAGGGCCTGGGCATCATCGTGTCGGAGGCGTCGTACGGATCCGTGACGCCGACGACGGCCGTATGGGCGGGCACCGCGGCGCTCATCGCCTACGTCGTGATCTCCGGCGTGCGCGGCTCCGCGTGGACCGCGGCACTCAAGGATGTAATGATCCTCGTCGTCGTCGTGGTCATCGGCATCTACCTGCCGCTGCACCATCACGGCGGCTTCCGCGAGATGTTCGTTGCGATCGACACGGCGAAGCCGGGCTTCCTGACGCTGCCCGCGACGGGGATGAGCCCGGTGTGGTTCGTCTCGACGGTGATGCTGACAGCGCTCGGCTTCTACATGTGGCCGCAGTTCTTTGCGAGCGTGTACACGGCGAAGAACGAGGATGTCTTTCGCAAGAATGCCGTCGTGCTTCCGCTCTACCAGCTCGTGATCCTCTTCGTGTTCTTCGCCGGGTTCGCGGCGGTACTCACCGTTCCGGGACTCGCCGGGCCCGAGGCCGACCTCTCGTTGCTGCGGATCGCGAAGCAGACCTTCGGCCCGTGGAGCGTCGGCATCATCGGCGCGGCGGGCCTGCTCACCGCGCTCGTCCCCGGCTCGATGATCCTCATCACCGCCGCGACGATCATCGCCCAGAACATCTACCGTGCCCTCGTGCCGACCGCGTCGGACCGCACGGTCTCCGTGCTGGCACGCGCGCTTGTACCGGTGCTCGCGCTGGTTGCGGTGGTCATGACGCTGAGCGGCGGGCAGGGAATTGTCGCATTGCTGCTGATGGGCTACAACTTCGTAACGCAGCTCTTCCCCGCGCTGATCCTCAGCCTCGGCGAGCGCCCGAAGATCAGCTCGACCGCTGCCTTCAGCGGAATCCTCGCGGGCGAGCTCACGGTCGCATCGATCACGCTGACGGGCTCGACGGTCGCGACACTGTTGCCGTCGGCACCGCAGCTCGTGAAGGACCTCAACGTCGGCATCGTTGCGCTCATCGTGAACGTCATCGTGCTGACGGTGGCGGCGTTCCTGACGCGCAATCGTGAAGCGCCGGCAGCTGCGAGCCTTGAGCGTCCTTGAGCTGTGAGCGGCCATTCCGAGAGTACGATTGCAACGGCGTGCGACGAGCTGGAAGAGGCACAGTGATCAGCCGTGGAGACCAGCTGTGAGCTCTCTGTCAGCTCGATGCCAAGCTGCTTGCCGCTCGTCGCACGTTCTTCCAACCATGAATACGCACGGGCAGCGCACAGCTCGGCGCTGTCCGACTCTCCGCTGCGGGCTCGCCGCCCCATTCGCCCCGGGATGACCAACCCCCCGCGCATCAACGGCCCCCGCCTCCTCGCCGATCTCGCCTCCCTCGCCACTATCGGCGCGACAGAGGCGGGCGGTGTGAGTCGGCCCGCGTACGGCGATCAGGACATCGCTGCCCGCGCGACGGTGCGCGAGATGATGCAGGCCGCGGGGCTGACGCCGCGCGTCGATACCGCCGGCAATACCTTCGCCCGGCGAACCGGGACCGCCGCAGGCACTCCACCGATCCTCATCGGTTCACACACGGATACCGTGCCGGACGGCGGGCGCTTCGACGGAGCGCTTGGCGTCATGGCGGCGCTCGAGGTCGCGCGGACGATCGCCGAGCATGGCGTGGCGATGCGGCACCCGCTGGA
>JANPKQ010000142.1:0-2245 GCA_031426115.1 Gemmatimonadaceae bacterium
CCTGCACTCACAGCCTTGGGTTCGCACACGATGCTCCCCGCTGAGTCCGATCGCCCTGGATCCCTCGAGGAGAGGGCGAACCTGCGTGCCGGCTGAGCCCCGCCTCATTCTCATCGCCGAGCGCGATGGCAGTGTCCGCGATCTCCAACAGCACTTCCTGTCGCGCGCCGGGTTCCGCATCGCGTTCGCCGACGACGGGCAATCCGCCCTGGATCTCGCGCGCACCGGGCGCCCGGCATTGGTCATCACCGAGATCCTCATCCCGAAGCTCGACGGCCTTGCCCTCTGTCGCACGCTTCGGGACGATCCGGCGACGCGCGACATCCCCGTAGTGGTCTTCAGCATCCTCGCCGCGGCGGCTCGCGCGATCGAGGCGGGGGCACACGCATTCCTTCGGAAACCCATCGTCGAGACGGTCTTCGTCGCGGCAGTCCAGGCTGCACTCGCGGCGCGGCCCACAGCAGTACAGGAGCAGCAATGAGCAGCCCCATGACCCCCGACCGTCGCGTCGACCTCCGCAAGACAGTTGACGACGTCACCGAGCGAATGAGCTCGGGCAACCCCGAGGCCGATCACATCCTCGGCGGCGGATTCCCGGCGAACTCGATCAATATCGTCATGGGCCACCCCGGCTCCGGCAAGACGATCTTCGCCGAGCAGCTGATTTTCCATAACGCGAACGAGGATCGGCCGATCCTCTACCTCACGACGCTGTCGGAGCCCCTCGCGAAGGTCGTGCGCTACCTCCAGGGATTCCGCTTCTTCGACGAGGACAAGCTCGGCACCCAGGTCATCTACGAGGACATCGGGCCGCAGCTGTCGAGGGAGGGCGCCGGTGCGCTGGTGCCGCTGCTCCAGGAGGCGATCAGGACGATCTCACCGAAGGTCATCGTCATCGATTCGTTCAAGGCGGTACACGACCTCGCGCCGACCGTGGCAGAGCGTCGCCGGATGGTCTACGACATGACGGCGCTCCTGTCGGCCTACGGGACGACGGCGTTCCTCCTCGGCGAGTACACCGAGGATGACATCCTCTCGTATCCGGAATTCGCGGTCGCCGACGGGATCGTCGAGCTGTCGCGGCTCCGTCTCGGCAACCGCGACGAGCGCTTTCTTCGTGTCTACAAGCTCCGCGGGAGTCGGTACCTCGAGGGCGCGCACGCATTCCGGATCACCGACTGCGGGCTCGACGTCTATCCGCGTCTCGTCAGCCCACAGATCCCCGAAGGCTACGAGCCGGTATCGGAGCGGATCTCGACCGGTATCGCCGGGCTCGATGCGATGCTCGACGGCGGGTTGTGGCGCGGCACGACGACGCTGCTGGCCGGGCCATCGGGCGCGGGAAAGACCACCATCGGTCTCCAGTTCGCGCTCGAGGGGGCGCGGCAGGGCGAGCCAAGCCTCTACATGAGCTTCCAGGAGAATCCGACACAGCTGATGCGGACGATCCGCGGCCTTGGCGTGAACCTCGAGGAGGCGCAGGCGCAGGGCCTCGACCTCGTGTATGCGTCACCCGTCGAGCTGCAGATCGACAGCATCATCGTAGACATGTTCCGACGCATCGAGCAGCGCGGCGTCCGCCGTCTCGTCCTCGATGCCGTCGGCGATCTCGCCAGCGCTGCGACCGATCCGCAGCGCCTCCACGATTACCTCTATGCCCTCGTGCAGCATTTCGCGGTGCGAACGATCACCAGCGTGCTGAACTACGAGACGACGGGCAACACCATCGCGGGAGGCGGGATGCAGAACGCGATGAGCTACCTGTCGGACAACGTGCTGCTGCTCACCGTCGGCGGCGAAGACCGGACGCGGCGGGCCCTCCGCGTGCTCAAGACGCGCGGCAGTGCGCACGACACGCGGGTGCGTGAAGTCGAGATCACCGCCAAGGGACTGTCCATTCACACATGAGCGCGGAGCCCGTTCGCGGGGTGACGGATCCCGAGCTCGACAAGCTGCGGCGGCTCACCGAGATCGGTCGCGCGCTGACCTACACCACCTCGCTCGACCAGGTCGCGCGGGTCACCGTGGAACGGGGAGCCGGCCTCCTCGGTGCAGTCGCTGCCATGCTGATGCTGCGTAAACTCAAACCCCAGCCTGGAGTAAAAGGCCGCCGCCCGTGCTATATCCGGAGAGCGTAAGACGACAAGATTGAGGGTGATGAGGTTCATTGAACTGCGGGAGGCACGTGGATCTACAGACAGGATAGACATTTTGACAGGATTACAGGATGAACAGAATAGGGCGG
>JANPKQ010000143.1:0-1696 GCA_031426115.1 Gemmatimonadaceae bacterium
TGTACGACGATGCGCGGCACTACATCCTGACGACGGATGAGAAGTTCGACATCATTACGTCGGATCCGATCCACCCGTGGGTGAAGGGGGCGGCGACGCTGTACACGAAGGAGTACTTCGAGCTCGTGAAGCAGCACCTGAATCCCGGTGGCGTCGTGACGCAGTGGGTGCCGCTGTACGAGAGCAACACCGACGTCGTGAAGAGCGAGGTGGCGACGTTCGTGGATGCGTTCCCGAATGCGACGGTGTGGGGGAATACGAATCAGGGGCAGGGCTACGACACCGTGCTCCTCGGCCAGGCGGATGCGACGCGGATCGACGTCGACGCGATGGTTGCGAGGCTGGCACGGCCGGAGAATGCGCGGGTGACGGCGTCGCTGACGGAGGTTGGCTTCAACTCCGTTGTGGATCTATTGGGGACGTATGCGGGGCGCGGTCCGGAGCTGGCGCCGTGGCTGGCGGGCGCACAGCGGAATCGTGACCGGAATCTGCGGTTGCAGTTCCTGGCGGGAATGGGAAACAACTCGTATCAGGGTGGGCCGATCTATTCGGAGATGCTTACGTATCGGCGGTGGCCCGAGCAGCTGTTCGCGGTGACGGGGGATGTGGGGGTGATGTTGCGGGATGGGCTTGGGGGAGGGCGGTAGCGCGCACCGCTGCGGCCGCGGTTATCGCACCGCGTCACGTGGAGCGACCTCATATCGTACATCGCGCAGGATGTCGTCGAGATCTCGGCGCGAGAACACCCGGCCCGCCTGAATGACCGCGAATATCCGTCGCGTGTTGCCGATGTCGACGAGCGGATCTGCGTCCAGCAGGACGACGTCGGCGATCATCCCGGGAGAAAGTCCGCCGAGCCGGTCCTGCATTCGCGCGAACTGCGCCGGTCCCGCAGTAGCGCTCCACAGGGCAGCGCGCGAGGAGAGCTTTCCATCCTCGACGAGCAACTTCAGCTCCTCATGGAGGGAGAACCCGGGATACACGAGCACCGACCCCGCATCCGTGGCGGCGAGAATCCGGACCCCCAACTCATGCATCCGCCGCACATCGCCCGCGCTGCTGCGGTACGCCTCCTCGACCGCCGCGGCACGACCCGACGCCGTGTCGGCGACGCGCTCGTCCACCTGAATTCGCCACCACTCGAGGAGCCAGGCGGACGCATACTGCCTCCGCGGATCCAGGCGGAGCGCCTCGGGGCTGAAGATCGCCCGGACGGCGGAATCCCCGGACAGCATCACCGTCCGGGAAACGCTGAGTGTCGGCGCATACCACGCGCTGTTCCGGAGGAACGCGCGGTAAACGGAGTCGCGCGCCAGCTCGGGCAGCCGGCTGAGCGGCGGAAGGATCGCGTGCTCGAGGTCAGTGAGGCCAGCGTCAAGCGCAGTTGCAATCGAAACGCCAGCGATCTGGTGCGAGGCCACCGACAGCCCCGCGCGGCGCGCCTCCCGAAGCGTCGCGAGAAAGGCGGCCGGACTGCCCGAGTTCCTGATCTTCACGAAGTCCACACGCAGCTTCACGAGCGAGTCGATCGCGCGCCGCGCGGCCGTCGCGTCGCCGATGCCGACGCGGTAGGGAAGAATGCGCAGCGCGAGACGCGCGTCCCCGCGAGTGCTCCGCTCGACGACACGCGCGAGATACTGCGGGCTTTCGAGCATCGGACCCGGCGTGACGATCCTCGGCCCGACCAGCGTCCCCG
>JANPKQ010000144.1:0-12635 GCA_031426115.1 Gemmatimonadaceae bacterium
GAGATCATGGACCCGGCGCCGCGCGCCGGGGATCCCGCGCCTCGCAAGCGCGTCGTCACGCGCCCTCGGCCGGGCCATGCGGATCTCACCGGGATGCTCAAGTACGACCGGGATGATGCCCGCGACATCCTCGAGCGGGCCTCGGCGCGCGAGACGACGGCACGTGTCGCTGCGGGCGCGGTCTGTCGGCGTTTTCTCGAAGAGCTCGGGATCCGCATCGGTAGCCACGTCGTGCACCTCGGCGGCATCGATGCCCGCCGCCCCGCGTCGCTGCCAGCCGACCTCAACGCGGCGGCGGATGCGTCGCCGGTGCGGACGCTCGACGCCCATGCGGAGCGCGAGATGATCGCACGCATCGATTATGCGAAGCGCGCTGGAAACACGCTCGGCGGGATCTGCGAAGTGATCTGTGATGGCGTTCCGGTCGGGCTCGGGTCGCATATTTCGTGGGACCGCAAGCTGGATGGACGACTGGCTGCCGCCCTGATGTCGATTCCCGCGGTCAAGGGAGTCGAGATCGGGCTGGGTTTCGAGGGGGCACGGCGCCCCGGGTCGGAAGTGCACGATGAGATCGACCGGGCACCGGGCCGCGCGGCCGCGGGGCACGTACAGCGGCGGACGAACCGGGCCGGAGGCCTGGAGGGAGGGATCACCACTGGCGAGCCGCTCGTGCTCCGCGTTGCGATGAAGCCGATCAGCACCCTCATGCGGCCTCTCGAGACGATCGATGTCGCTACCCGAGCGCCGGCACAGGCGGTGGCCGAGCGCAGCGACGTCACCGCGGTCCCGGCCATGGGGGTCATCGCCGAGGCAATGGTGGCATTCGTCGTAGCTCAGGCGGCGCTCGAGAAGTTCGGCGGTGACTCCCTCAAGGAGCTGAAGCGCAACCATGACGGCTACATTACGCGGCTTTCCGAACGCCTTGGCGACTGATTACATGAATCCTCACGTCATCCTGGTCGGCATCTCCGGCGCCGGAAAAACGACGGTGGGCGCACTCGTTGCCGAGCGGCTCGGACGTGTCTTCATGGACCTGGACCGCGAGATCGAGCGGCGAGAGCAGGCGACGGTGAGCGAGCTCTTCGCCGAGAAGGGCGAGCCGTATTTCCGGACAAAGGAACGGGAGCTGACGGAAGAGCTCAGCCGGCAGGGAGGAATGATCCTGGCGCCAGGCGGCGGCTGGGTGACCAATACCGATGTCGTGGCACTCCTCCGGCCGCCCGGGCGTATCATCTACCTGAAGGTGAAGCCCGAGACCGCCGTGACTCGAATCGGCGGCGAACGCACCACCCGCCCCCTCCTGATGAGGCCGGACCCGCTTGGAGAGCTCAAGCGCATGCTCATGCAGCGCGAGCCGATGTTCCTCAAGGCGGACCACGTCATCGACACGGAAAAGCTTAAGCCGGAACAGGTTGTGGAGCAGGTCGTGAAGCTGGCCGGGGCGTCCGGCCGCCGCTGAGCCGTTGCGGCGCATCGGCGACGCACACATCTTCCCGCTCCGGTCGGCCTACTTTGGGCCGGGAGCGCTCCGCTCGCGGCACTTCGCTCGGTCCAGGGGTACGATCAGCGGGAAATCGGTGCCTCACTCTCTGGCGCACCCCCGCATCGTTTCCCGATCGCAGCACCCTCTCCCTCGCCGCTGGAACACATTGTCATGACTTTTCGCGTCCTTGGCCCGCACGAGCGGGGACGGTTTGCCCCTGAGGCCTGGGGGCACCTGCTGTCGCTGAACGGCTCCGGAATCCTCAATGCCGCGGAGCTGGAGCACGTCATCGAGCGCGCGATGACCCAGATCGATGGGCGGATCGCGCTCGACGATCTCCGTTCTCTCATGGAAGGCGCCGGTTACGACGAAGACGGCGGTTCTGATCACACCACCGTCCACTGATCGATGGCACCCGTCAAGAAAACAAAGGCAAAGAAGGCATCCTCCGCTACGAAGTCGGCGCGAAAGCGTCCGGCCGGCTCCGCCGCGCGCGCTCGGCCCAAGGCCGCGCCCCCGGAAGACGATGATGACGGTGAGCCATTCGCCGCGGGCGGGCGTTCGCTGGTCATCGTCGAGTCGCCGGCGAAAGCCAAGACGATCGGCAAGTACCTCGGCCGCGGCTACCAGGTGAAAGCGACCGTCGGCCACGTGCGCGATCTGCCGGAGAAGAAGCTCGGGATCGACGTCGAGAACGGCTTCCAGCCCGAGTACGTCACCATCGCCGGCAAGGAGAAAACGCTCGCCGACCTCAAGTCGGCCGCAAAGGAGTCCCGCGAGATCTTCATCGCGACCGATCCGGACCGCGAGGGAGAAGCAATTGCGTGGCACGTCGCCGGCCAGGTTCGTCGCCGCGGTGGAGCACCGATCCGACGCGTTCTCTTCCACGAGATCACGAAGGACGCGATCCAGAAAGCCATCGCCGCCGCGGGCGCCATCGACGAGCGGAAAGTCGAGGCCCAGCAGGCTCGCCGCGTTCTCGACCGACTGGTCGGGTACAAGGCCAGCCCCGTGCTCTGGAAGACGGTCAAGAAAGGACTCTCGGCCGGGCGCGTCCAGACGGTTGCCCTCCGCCTCCTCGTCGAACGCGAGCGGGAGATCCGGGCCTTCAAGCCGGTCGAGTACTGGACCATCGAGGCGCTGCTCGACAAGGACGGCCAGCAGTTCACCGCCAAGCTCCATCATGCCGAGGGAAAGAAGCCCGAGATCCCCGACGAGCGCACCGCGGCAGCGATGCTCGCCGAGATCGGCGAGCGCGCGACGAAGGAGCTGTCGGGACGCGCTGCGCCCGGTGTTGTCGGCGCATTTCCCGTCACCGACGTCAAGCGGCGCGAGCGTCGCAAGAATCCGGCGGCGCCCTTCACGACGAGCACCCTCCAGCAGGAGGCTGCGAAGAAGCTGGGCTTCGGCTCCAAGCGCACCATGCGGCTTGCGCAGGACCTGTATGAAGGCGTGGACATCGGGGCGGAAGGCGCGCAGGGCCTCATTACCTATATGCGTACAGATTCCACCCGGGTGTCCGAGACGGCGGCCGACGCGGCGCGCGACTATCTCCAGACCCTCTTCGGCAGGGAGTTTCTCGCCGAGTCGCGCCAGCTGTACATCGGGGGCAAGGCGCGGAACACCCAGGACGCGCACGAAGCGGTGCGCCCGACCGACCCCACCCGGCGCCCGGATACCCTCAAGACCCACCTCTCCCCCGATCAGCTGAAGCTCTACGACCTGATCTGGAAGCGGTTCATGGCGTCGCAGATGGCGCCTGCCGTCTTCGATACCACGACGGTGGACTTCGACCTCGGGAAGTACCTGTTCAGGTCAACGGGGAGCATCATCAAGTTCCAGGGCTTCCTCGCGCTATACAAGGAAGCGCGCGAGGAGGGCGATTCGAAGCCGCTCGAGGACGAGCAGGCGCTGCCCGTCGTCGTCGCGGGCGAGCGCGTGCCAGTGCGGGAGATCACGCCGTCGCAGCATTTTACGGAGCCGCCGCCGCGCTACTCCGAGGCGAGCCTCGTGAAGGAGCTGGAAAAGGAGGGCATCGGCCGGCCGTCAACGTACGCCTCGATCATCTCGACGCTCGTGGATCGGCGGTACGCCCAGCTCGAGCAGCGCCGCTTCTTTCCCACCGAGCTCGGCGAGACCGTGGAAAAAGTGATGGTGAAGCAGTTCCCCGACATTTTCAATGTTGGCTTCACATCGAAGATGGAAGGGGAGCTTGACCGTATCGAGGACGGGGAAGTCGGGTGGCAACGCGTCCTCGAGGAGTTCTACGACCCCTTCGCCGTTGCCCTCGGTGACATCAAGGTCGAGGCACTCATCGCCGATGCGCACGACCTCACGCGCTTCGAGACGGAGCGCTGTCCGGACTGCGGCGGAAAGCTCGTCGCACGCGGCGGGTTCTTCGGGCCCTTCATCGCCTGCGAGAATCATCCGAAGAAGTGCAAGCACACGCGCCCGCTTCGGGGCGAGAAGAGCAAGGCCGTCGCCACCGACGAGAAGTGCCACGAGTGCGGCCAGATGATGGTCATCCGTCAGGGCCGCTCGGGTCCCTTCCTCGGGTGCAGCACCTTTCCGAAGTGTCGGGGCACGCGCTCGGTCCCGACCGGCGTGAAGTGTCCCAAGGACGGCGGCGACATCGCCCAGCGCCGCTCGAAGAAGCGCGGCAAGGCGTTCTACGGATGTGCGAACTATCCGGCGTGCGACTTCGTCATCTGGGACAAGCCGGTGCTCGAGACGTGTCCGGAGTGCGGCTACCTCGGCGCCGAGGCCAAGTCCACCAAGGCGCGAGGTGACTACCGACGCTGCCTGAAGTGCGCGAACGAGTGGGAAGTCGCGCCGACGCCGGAAGAGGCAGTCGTCGCGTAGGAGATAGGCGTGGGTGAAAGAAGTGAACGGTGGTCAGTTTTCAGTTGTCAGTTCTCAGGCGGTATGACCCCGGCTGTTGACTGACCACTGACCACTGACCACTGACCACTGACCACCGTCCACTTGTTTTTGCCGTCAGTTCCCCGGCAGCGATCTCACCCAGCTGGCGAGCTGATCGAAGTTGCGCACGATCTCGGCGGTACCGAAGCCGCAGTGGTTGAAGGCGTTCGGGAACGCACCGGTGTTCTGGCGCAGGAACGCGCTCTGTCCGGCTGCTGCGACGACGGCCGCGAGCTTCCGCTCGTGCGACGTCGGGACTGCGGGATCCCACATCGTGTGCAGCGTGAGCACCGGGATCTGGAGATTGCCGCTCGGCTCGTACCAGTGGCTCAGGTAGTTCCGGGCATCCGGAGTCGCCTCGAAGCGCTTGATTTGGTCCGCGAAGAACTGCGTGTTGTACGGGCCGAAACCGCCGGTGTACAGCGTGGCCGTGTTGTCGAACGGATTGTGGCCCTGCGTGTGAGCGACGACGTCGGCACCACCACGGACGTGGAAATCCAGCGCGGCGAGCACGCCACCGATCGCGGCGGGAACGCTACCTGGCGGAGCGTCTACTGGCGTCGGCAGCAGTCGCGTGAGGGCGAGCGCGCCAACGGGTCCGAGTGGTGGGGTCGACATCGCCTGGATCGCCTTCGCCCGCACTTCCTCGCGCGTCAGGTCCGCCGGAATGTTCACTGCGTCGCCGCGCAGTACGCCGGGGTAGATGGCATCGAACGCGGCGCGCACGTTGCCGAGGTAGTCGATCTGCAGCTGGCTGCCACCGACCATGCCGCACATGGCGAGCGCGCCGTCATACTGGTTGGGATATTTCTCCGCGAGCTCCACGACAATGGCGCCGCCGAGCGAGTGCCCCATGAGGAAGCTCTGGTCCGCCTTCCCGAACCGGGACGTGAACAGGCCGCGGAGCTGGTGAGTGCGCTGGACACCGTCCTTTATCGCGAAGCCGTTCTCCGAGAAGCTGGACGCCGCGATGGCGTACCCTTTCTCACCGAGTGCCTTGTACGTCGCCTCGATGTTCTCCTTGAAGGGCAGGAACAGAGTCGGATCTTTCGCGCCCACGGGGTCCGGATCATTGAAGCCGTGGGCGTAGTAGACCACGTCCCCGTTCCAGTTCTGGGGCATACGGAGCTCGTACAGCGCTCCGGGGCCGGCTACGCCGTTGATGATCTCGGCCCACGGCGCCGCCGCGGGGACCGAGCTGCCAACCGAGAGCGAGGGGGCGAGGGAGGGCGTCCCCGGTGCTGTCACCTCGTCGGCGCAGGCGCCGACGCTGATGACTGTGGCGACGAGAAGCACGGTCGAGCGCGTGTATCGGATCATTGGTTCCTCCGGACGAAGGTCCGGTTGGCGTGGAGGGAGGCGGCAGGCAGCACCGTTTCGATGTGCGGCTAATTTCTCCTCAACGGCGGGGCGGCTATATACGCGCGACGACGTATGTTTGTCCGTACGTGACGTAGGAGCCCTCATCGAAATGGCGTATCATTCCGCAATGACTGACCGATCGAGCTCATCTGAAGTGCACGTTGTCGGTGGCGGCCTCGCGGGGTGCGAAGCCGCTTGGCAGCTCGCGGAGCGAGGCCACCCGGTGGTGCTGCACGAGATGCGTCCCGTCCGCGGCACGCCGGCCCACAAGACAGACCGCCTGGCTGAGCTCGTGTGCTCGAACACGTTCAAGAGCACCGAGGTCTCGAATGCCCACGGCCTCCTCAAGGCGGAGATGCGCCTGCTCGGGTCCGTGATTCTCACGGCGGCCGACGAAGCGCGCGTCGCGGCCGGAAGCGCCCTCGCCGTGGATCGCGACGTTTTCGCCGCCGGCGTGACCGAGCGCATCTCGAGCCATCCGCGCATCACCATCATTCGGGAAGAGGCGGTCGAGGTCCCGTCGCCCGGCATCGTCGCGACGGGGCCGCTGACCTCCGACGCCCTCGCCGACGCGATCCGCGCGCGCCTCGGACTCGCGTCGCTCGCGTTCTACGATGCAATTGCGCCGATCGTGGCGGGCGAATCAGTGAACGAGGCCGTCGTCTTCCGCGCGTCGCGCTACGGCAAGGAGACGATGGCCGACGCCGATGCCGAAGGCGCATATCTGAACTGCCCGTTCTCGCGCGAGGAGTACGATGCATTCCTCGATGCGCTGATCGCCGCGGACCAGTATCACGGCCACGAGTTCGACGAAGTGCCCTACTTCGAGGGCTGCATGCCCGTGGAGGTGATGGCCCAGCGCGGCCGCGACACGCTGCGCTTCGGCCCGATGAAGCCCGTCGGGCTGCGCGATCCGCGCACCGGCCGGGAGGCGTGGGCCATCGCGCAGCTGCGCCGCGAGGATCGCGACGGTCGCATGTGGAACCTTGTCGGGTTCCAGACACGCCTGCGCATTCCGGAGCAGCAGCGCGTGTTCCGGATGATCCCGGGGCTCGCGGATGCGGAGTTCCTGCGGTACGGGTCGATCCATCGGAACTCGTACATCAACTCGCCCGGGGCGCTCTCGCCGCACCTCTCCCTGCGCGACGATCCGCACGCACTCTTCGCTGGCCAGCTCACCGGCGTCGAGGGCTACACCGAGAGCACTGCGACGGGCCTCCTCGCGGGGATCAACCTGTCGCGGATGCTCGCGGGTGACGGGCCCGTCATACCACCGCCGACGACGATGCTCGGCGCGCTCTACCGGTACATGCGCGAAGCCGACCCTCGCCATTTTCAGCCGATGAATGCGAACTTCGGTCTCGTGGATGACCTCCCGGAGCGTATCCGCGACAAGCGGGTGAAGCGCGAGCGGATCGCCGAGCGCGCGCTCGCGGTGATGGAAGCGTGGCGGCTCGAGCACGCGCTCGGTGGGGCGCTGCGGTGAGTAGACCCGACGGCGCGCTCGACCCCGCCGGCGATCACGTCGGCGACTTCCTCCTTCATCTCGAGAAGGAGCGCAACGTCTCGCCGAACACCGTGCTCGCCTATCGGCGCGACCTCGGCGTCTTCGTGGAATACCTCGGCGAGTACTATGGCGGGACCGCTGCATGGAGCTGGCAGGGGATCGACCGGCTTGCGATTCGCGGCTTCCTCGGTCACCTCACGCGCCGTGGCCTGGGAAAGCGGTCGATCTCGCGCGCACTCTCGGTGGTTCGAAGCTTCTACCGATTCCTGCATCGCGGTGAGATCGTCGAGGCCAATCCGGCGCGGGCGGTCGGGTCACCGAAGCTGGAGAAATACCTCCCGTCGTATCTGGACCGCGCGCAGGTCGAGCGCCTCTTCGATCATGCCGAAGTAAAAGCCATGGAAGGCCGGTTCACCGATGTGAGGAATCTGGCGATCCTCGAGTTGTTCTATTCCACCGGCATGCGCCTCTCCGAGCTCCGCGGACTCAGTCGCCCCGACGTGGATATGGTCACCCAGCAGGTGAAGGTGCGGGGCAAGGGGCGAAAGGAGCGGCTCATTCCGATCGGCGACCACGCGGTGCGCGCGATGCGCAACTACGAAGCGAAGCGCGATGAGCTGATCCGGGCAGTCGGCGCGAAGGCGGACCGAACGGCGTTCTTTCTCAGTTCCCAGGGAAAGCGCATGAGCGTTCGGACGATCCAGGTGGCCGTGACGGCGATGCTGGACGGCGTCGACGAGAACGCCGGGTTGAGCGTTCATTCCCTTCGACATACCTTCGCCACCCACCTGCTCGACGCTGGTGCCGACCTGCGGGCGGTCCAGGAGTTGCTCGGTCATGCATCGATCGCCACGACGCAGATCTATACGCATACCAGCGTCGAGCGGCTGAAGCAGGTCTACCAGAAGGCGCACCCCAGGGCGTGACCGTTCGGGGTTCGCGCCGCGCTCCCTTGGAGGCGACATGCGGCTCGAGCACATCCCGCTGATCATCGGCGCCATCGTCGCGCTGATCGGGCTTGGCTTCATTGCCGACGCGCTGATGGCCGACTCCGCGAGTCCATCGAAGGAGCGCCGGCGCCGGGTTCGTGCGGAGCGGAGTCGGGCAGGGGAGGCCATCGTCGGCGTCGGCGTTCTCTGCATGGCCGCCGCGCTCCTGGGCCGTGACACGTGGCGCTACGGCACGCTCTCGGTAATGATCGGCGCGGCGGTGATCCTCGTCGGGGTGGTTCTGAACCGCACCTTCCTCAAGGAGACGCTCTTCTTCCGCGGTCCGGCCCGGCGGTCGGATCCGTCCGACACGTCCAGGGCGAAGCCTGCGCCCCGCCAAGCGAGGCCGGCGAATAAGCCGACTGCCGCAACGCCACCGGTTGTGCTGCGCGGGACCCCGCCGACGAAGGCGCAGGTCCCGCCCTCAACCCCAGCGCCCCCGCGGCCCGCGCCTCCCCCCATGCGCCCGTCGATGGCTGCCGCGACGACCCCCACTGCTCCGGCTCGCGCGGTAGAGCCACCTGCACCGAAGCCGTCGCCACCCACCCCTCAGGTGGGCAAGGTCGACCGCCGCAAGACACCCCGCGGGAAGAAGTAGCTACGCCCGTCCCGGCGAGCGCCGAGGCCGGTGCCACCGGGTATCTTCCGCTGATGGACTACACGATTCCGCGAATCCGCGCGACGACGATCCTCGCCGTCCGGCGCAATGGCCTCGTCGCCCTTGGCGGGGATGGTCAGGTCACGGTCGGCGATACCGTGATGAAGTCGAACGCCCAGAAGGTGCGCACCCTCCAGGGCGGCAAGCTCCTCGCCGGCTTCGCCGGCGCCGCGGCCGATGCATTTACCCTCTTCGAGAAGTTCGAGGAGAAGCTCGAACGCCATCCCGGGAATCTCGCCCGCGCCGCCGTCGAGCTCGCGAAGGATTGGCGGAGCGACCGGGTCCTTCGCCGGCTGGAGGCGCTGCTCGTCGTCGCCAGCCGCGACCATGGCTTCATCATCTCGGGCACCGGGGACATCATCGAGCCAGATGATGGCGTGCTCGCGATCGGCTCGGGCGGGTCCTATGCGCTGGCCGCCGCACGCGCGCTGATGGGAAGCACCGACCTGCCGCCCAAGGAAGTCGTGCGTCGCGGTCTCGAGATCGCGGGCGAGATCTGCATCTACACCAACTCCCACATCACCGTGCTGGAGCCAATCCCAGGCTCCTGAGCGCGAGATGGGCGGCGGGGGCGGCGGCGACGTCGACCTTTTGTTCGCCGAACCCCGGGACCACCCGGAAGCGGACGACCTGCTCGACGTCGAGTGAGTCCCGGCGGACCGCCCAGACGTGGTCGCCTCGCATCGTCCGAAAGGTCGTCTTCGACGGTGCCGCGACACGGCCCAGGTACTCGCCGCTCGGGTCGAAGACATCGTAGACGGCGGGGTCGCGCCACCGGATGGGCGGCATCTTCGGCGCGTCTCCTACGCCGACCCGCACCGATGGGCCGGGCGGCAGCTCATCCTGCGGAACGCGCTCACCAGCCCGGGCGACCGCGACCCAGATGCGCCCATCATCCGCGAGACTGATCGACGTGATGGCGCCCTTGTCGCCGGGGATGGACGGGCCCGACCAGCGCCACGTCGGATCGGTACTGCGCATCTGCGCCGTCACTCGTTCCTCATAGTACGCACGCTCGTCCCCGTCCAATGGCACCTGCTTCGTCTCGCGCTCGATCCGGCGCACCGTCCCGCCGGGCTGCGAGATGAGCACCGCGTATCTGTCGGTCTGTGCAGAAACGAAGTAGCCGAGCGGGCTCCATGCCCACATGTGTCGCGGTGAGTACGGGACGAACGTCATGCTCGTGCCGCCCTTCTGGGTCGCGATGAGTGACTGTGGCTCGACCGTTTGCGCAGGGGGCATCAGCGAGTCCACGATCCTGCCGTCGCGATCCCATTTGACGAGGCCCGTCATGCCGAACATGCGGGGACTCCCGGGAGCGTTCTGCTTCGGCGGGTCGGCAATGCGGGTCCGCGCGTAGGTGTTGCCGGCGGTGTCCATGAACACCGCACCGCTCGTATAGAACCCCGCGCCGCCCGGCATCGGCCATGCCGAGATGAACGTTCCGTCGGGGCCGTACACGTTGATGTGTGCGGTTCCCGCGTCCCAGAGCACGACGCGCCCATCGCGATGAACCGCGACGCCGTTCGCCTGCTCGTACTCGCCCGGGCCCTTGCCCTTCCTGCCGATCGTCTGCACGAACTTGCCGGCCGGGTCGTACTGTCGAAGTGCAGGGACCTGGCGGTCGAACACATAGATCTTTCCGTCGAGCGACGATTCCAGCTCGTTGATGCCCCCGAAGCTGTACTCCTCCTGCGTCGCGTCGAGCTCGCCGATCGCCACCTCCTCGACCAGCGTGTGGGTGCCCGACGAGTCGGTGCCGCCGGTGGTTCGCGTGATGATGGTATCGCCCACGGTATCGACGACGGTCGTCCAGTCGGTGCGACCGTTCGTCGGACCCGTGTCCGCCCCGGCACAAGCCACCGCGAACACCGCTGCTGCCGCCACCATCACGAATCTCGTCATGAGCGCTCCAGGGTAAATGTCGTGCGCGCAGCGGGTCGTGGATTCTGTCGAGCGCGACGCCGCGCCCGCCATCGCGACTGTCGATCCGTTGGACAGCCACGGCCGTGGGACCGTTGTCAACCGCTGCGCTCTCGCGTCGATGCCCGTTACGTTTGACAATGCCTTCCCCGCGCACCCAGCAGGCCCTTGCTCGCCTCGCCGACCTCACGCCACGGCAAATCGTCGCCGAGCTCGATCGCTACATCGTCGGCCAGGACGAGGCGAAGAAAGCGGTCGCCATCGCCCTCCGCAACCGCTGGCGGCGCCAGCAGGCGCCGGAGTCGATTCGCGAGGAGATCTCGCCGAACAACATCATTCTCATCGGGCCGACGGGCGTCGGCAAGACCGAGATTGCGCGGCGGCTCGCGAAGCTGGCCGGCGCACCGTTCATCAAGGTCGAGGCCTCGAAATTCACCGAGGTCGGCTACGTCGGAAGGGATGTGGAGTCGATGGTGCGCGATCTCGTCGAGAGCGCGATCGACATGGTGCGCACGGAGCGTGAGAGCGAAGTCGAGGATCTGGCCCACGAGCGCGTCGATGAGCGCCTGCTCGACCTGCTCCTGCCCGTTCCCGCGGAGCCGAAGGCCGCACCGGCACCCGCTGGTGTCGCCGCCGGCGCGGGATCGGCGACGACGGAGAAGCCGAGTGTCTTCGTGGTTTCCCCCAGCGGCGCGGTGTCGCAGGAGGAACCGAACGACGCCCAGGAGCGCTACCGGCGCACTCGCGACAAGCTGAAGAAGCTGCTCATCGACGGTCAGCTCGAGACGCGCGAGGTCGAGGTCGAGGTGAGCCAGACGACCAGCCCGATGTTCGACATGATGATGCCGCAGGGCGCGCCCGAAGGGATGGGCAATTTCGGCGAGATGCTCCAGGACATGATGCCGAAGAAGACGAAGAAGCGCACGGTGAAGGTGTCCGAAGCGCGGCGCATCCTGCTCGAGCAGGAGCTCGACAAGCTCATCGACCTCGAGGACGTCACCGCCGATGCACTCGAGCGCGTCGAGAAGCTCGGGATCATCTTCCTCGACGAGATCGACAAGATCGCCGGCGAGCGCGGACAGGGCGGGGGACCCGATGTCTCGCGCGAAGGCGTGCAGCGCGACCTGCTGCCGATCGTCGAAGGCTCTAACGTCCAGACGAAGTACGGCCTCGTGAAGACCGATCACGTCCTCTTCGTCGCGGCGGGTGCATTCCACGTCTCGAAGCCGAGCGACCTGATCCCCGAGCTCCAGGGCCGCTTCCCCATTCGCGTGGAGCTCAAGCGACTCACCGAGGCCGATTTCGTCCGGATCATGACCGAGCCGGAGAACGCCCTCACGAAACAGTACGCCGCATTGATCGAGGCCGAGAAGGCGCAGATCACTTTCTCCGAGGACGGCATCGCCGAGATCGCCCGCGTGGCGGCGCAGGTGAACGAGCGCATGGAGAACATCGGCGCCCGGCGTCTCCACACGGTGATGACCACCCTCCTCGGCGACATGCTCTACGAGCTCCCCGATCCGAAGCACGCACGAATCGTCGTGAACGCCGAGCTGGTACGCGAGAAGCTGCGCGCGATCGTCGAGGACGAGGATCTTCGCAAGTACATCCTGTAGGAGGGCAGCGGCGAGCAGACAGCCGCGAGCTGACGGCCACCAGCTGTCCGTGCGTCACGTCGGGTTTGAAGATCGCGCGGCGGGGGGGGGGGGGGGCGCGGGCCCCCCAGCAAACAGGGGGGGGACCCCACCCCCAGGGCGCGGTGGCGGCGAGGGGCCGCCCGGTAAAACACCC
>JANPKQ010000145.1:0-5894 GCA_031426115.1 Gemmatimonadaceae bacterium
TTTGTTACATGTCAAGCGCTGCCGGGGTGAGACGGAATTCGCCAACGTTGGGGGCACCTACTCCCGTGCTCCACCCTGCCTCCGGTGATCGTCCATGCTGCTCGAGCGCCCCGCCGAGATCGTTGCGGATCCATCGCTGACTACCCTTCGGACGAGGATGCGGCGCGCCGCTGATTGCGCCCGGCGCAGCGGACCCGAAGGTGCAACGCTGCTGCGACGATCGATGGCGGTGTACGCGGAGAACGCGTGTGGCAGCCTCGTGCCGGAAGCGCTGTTCCTCACGGCGCTCCAGGGTGAGATGATGGGGGTGCTGACGTCGCGTGTCTCGATGCGTCGGCTCGCCGTGCTGATGGATGCCGCGGCCGAGGGTGCGCTCGACGGTTACGAGCAGCACGAGCGGCTCGCAGGCTACTCCGTGCGCGCGATGACACCGGGCGGCATTCCGGTCGCTCGCGAGCCCCGGTAAATCTGAGGGGCAGCTCCCGCCCCCTCCGTTCGCCGTATATCTCATTCGAGTAAACGAACGGTAAAGACTCACCCCCCGCCGTGGTGCGCGCGCCTCCTTCCGCGCATTACTGCTCCCTCGTGACGGCGGCGCCCACGCACTCCACGCTGGATGCGCCATCCGTCGGCTCACGCTCTCGGCACGAGAGCGCACAACCCATCGAGGGCACATGACCGAATTCGATCGCCGCAGCTTCCTGCACCGCGCAGCGAAGCTCACCGGCGGAACGATCCTGGCACCGTCACTTGCGGGTCTCATCGCCTGCAACGATGTCGTTGCGCCGCGCTCCGGGCGTCCGGCGGCGCTGAGCCGCAAGCCGCAGGGCAGTCGCAATGGCTACGGAGACCTCGTCGCTCATCCCTCGCTGCCCTTCCTCATCCCGGCCGGCTTCGAGCTGAAGCTCGTGAGCCGCTCCGGCGACCAGATGCGGAGCGGTGGTGGGACGGTCCCGAACGCGCTCGACGGAATGTGCGCCCTGCCGTCGAAGCAGACAGGCAACGATCGCCTCGGCTGGAAGGATGACCGTGCGGACGACAACGGCTATCGCGCGGGCGGCCGGATCCGGCTCATTCGCAATCACGAGATCCGCGATGGTGCCGCGTCAACGGTCCCGATGGGGACGAAGCCGTACGATGCGAAGGCGGGTGGTGGGTGCACGACGCTCGAGCTCCAGATGGACAAGACCGGCGAGCCGCATCTCGTCGAGGAGTTCGTGAGCATCAGCGGAACGTGCGTGAACTGCGCCGGTGGCCCGACGCCGTGGGGCAGCTGGCTCACGTGCGAGGAGACGACCGAAGGTATTCCACAGGGAAGACTCCAGCCGCACGGCTACGTCTTCGAAGTCCCCGGCAGCGCGAACTCGGAAGTGGAAGCGGTTCCACTGAAGGCGATGGGACGCTTCTCGCACGAAGCCATCTCCGTCGATCCCCAGTCCGGTCATGTGTACCAGACGGAAGATGCAGGCAATTCGTCGGGGTTCTATCGCTTCATCCCGAACGTACGCCGCGAGCTCGCTGCCGGTGGCCGCCTTCAGATGCTCGCCGTGACCGGCCGGCCGGGCCTCGACACGACACGCGGCGGCATCGCGCCGCTTACTGCGATGCCGGCCGAGTGGGTAGACATCGGCAATCCGGATCCCGCGGTCATCACATCGGCAACGTCCGTCTTTGCGCAGGGCTTTGCACAGGGAGGCACGCGCTTCGCCCGACTCGAAGGGTCCTGGTGGGGCGACGACAGCGTCTTCTTCGTCGCGACGAGCGGTGGTGCGCGCGGTGCCGGACAGGTGTGGCAGTATCGTCCGCTCACCGAGGACACCGGCGAGCTGGTACTCATCTTCGAGTCACCGAGCCGCGATGTGCTCGATGCGCCGGACAACATCTGCGTCAGCCCGCGCGGCGGTCTCGTGCTGTGCGAGGACGGAGGCGGTACGCAGTTCCTGCGGGGCCTCACCCAGGACGGATTCATCTTCGACTTCGTCCGTGCTGCCGACCCGAACGATGCCACGGAGTTCGCGGGCGCGTGCTTCAGCCCGGACGGCGGGACGATGTTCTTCAACACGCAGGGATCGACGAGCCGGTTCGGCACCGAGTTCGGTGGAACGTTCGCGATCTGGGGACCGTGGGAGACCGGCGCGCTCTGAACGGCTAACCCGTGTTTCGCAGGCCCTGGGCAATCCCGCTCAGGGTCGTCGCGAGCGCGCTGTCGAGGCGCTCACGATCCTCGTCCGTCTCGCACTCACCGCGCCGCTTTCGCCGCAGCAGCGCGATCTGGAGCAGCGAAAGCGCATCGACATACGGATTCCGCAGCGCAATCGCCGCCTGCAGCACCGTCGCATCATTGAGCAGCCCATCCCGCTCGCGGATGAGCAGGATCGCACGGACGGTCTCCCCGAACTCGGCCTCGAGCCGCGACAGCAGGGTCACATCGCCGCCGAGCTGTTCGACGTACGTGCGCGCGATGACGAGATCGGCCTTCGCGCAGACCATTTCGATCTTCGCGAGGAGGTCGTCGAAGAACGGCCACGTGCGCGCCATGCGGCGGAGCATTGCGAGTCCTTCCGTCGTTCCGCTCATTCCGGCGAGCGCGGTACCGACGCCGAGCCACCCGGTGAGCATCAGACGGATCTGCGTCCAGCCGAATCCCCATGGGATCGCGCGGATGCCCTCGATGCCGGCCTTCGCCCCCGGTCGGTACGCCGGCCGCGAGCCGAAGCGCGCGTTCGCGAGCTCCTCGACCGGCGTCGCCGCGCGAAACAGCGCGAACAGCGCGTCGTTCTCGTGAACGAGCTCGCGATACACGGCGAGCGACTGCGCTGATAGCGCGTCCATCGCCGATCGGAGCTGCGCGACCTCCTCATCGGAGACGGACTCACGCCAGTCGTTGAACTCCTGGAGCAGCGTCCCCGAGATCATCACCTCCAGCGTCCGCTCGGCGATCGGCAACAGCCCGAACTGCTGCGAGATGATTTCACCCTGCTCCGTGATCTTGATGCGACCGTTCACGGTGCGCGGGGGAAGCGAGGCGAGCGCGCGGTACACCGGCGAGCCGCCTCCTCGTCCAACGCTCCCGCCGCGGCCGTGGAAGAGGCGCAGCTCGATCCCCGAACCCTCGAAGAGCTGCGACAGCGTCTCCTGGGCCTGGTAGAGACCCCACGATGACGCAAGGATACCGGCATCCTTGCTGGAGTCGGAGTAGCCGATCATCACCTCCTGGCATCCACCGCGTGCCGCAAGCTGGCGCCTGTAGACACTGTCATCGAGGAGCGACTGCATCACGTGCGGCGCGCGCACGAGGTCATCGAGCGTCTCGAACAGCGGCACGACATCGAGCCGCGACACCGGCGGGTCGGCGGCGAGATCGACGAGACCCACCTCGCGCGCGAACAGCAGTACACGCAGCATGTCGTCGGCGCTCGTCGTCATCGACACGATGAAGGTGGAGGCGGCCGCAGGGCCCGACTCGGACTGGATGGTGTCGATCGCACGGAAGGTGTCGATCACTCGCCGAGGCGACTCCGGGAGTGGAAGATGCGGCCCGACGAGCGGTCGCCGACCCATCAGCTCGCGGCGCAGCGCGGCGCCGTCGAAGCGCGGCACGTCAACGGCGGCGGCAATCTCGTCGAGCGCCGCGGAATGAACGTCTGCGTGCTCGCGGACATCCATCAGGAATCCGTGAAAGCCATGGGCGCGGACGCTGACGACGAGTGGGTCGACCGCCGTGCGGCACGCTTCGATCGCACCGGCGGCGATCAATGCGTCGCGTACCAGCCCGAGATCCCGTTCGAAGGTTGCGACATCCGGATACGCGGCTGGCTCGTGCTCGGGACGGCCCGCGTCTCGCGATGCGACGAGGCGCCGCGTCGCATCGATGCGGCCGGCCATGAAGCTCAGCTTGAGCCGAAGCGGCTCGTCCGCGTTGCGCGTCCGGTTCGCCTCCCACACCTCCGGAACCTTTTCCCGGTCGGCGGCCAGCGACTGGACCAGCGCTTCGGTCGGAGCAGCAAATTTCACGGAGAGCGAGATGCGCTCGGCGAGCGCCTCGAGTGCCCCCCGGTAGCGTCCGAGAATCACGTGACTCGCGCGCCGCGCAGCGGCAATGGTTGCCTCGGGGGTCACGAATGGATTTCCATCGCGATCCCCGCCGACCCAGCTCCCGAGGTGGAGCGGAGTGGCGAGCCGCAGCGTTTCCGATGGCGCGGAGAACTCCGCCTCGAATGCACGCACGAGCGCATCCTGGGCGCGTGCAGTAGAGTCGAGCAGCCGCGTCTCGAGATACCACAGGCTCGTGCTCACCTCATCCTTTACCGATGGGCGATCCTGGCGGACCTCCGCCGTCAACCACAGCAGCTCGACCTCGCCTTCGAGCGCATCATCGATGACGCCCCGATCCGCAGCGGGAATCCGTTCGCGCTCGAGCAGCAGGTCAGCCACCCGCGCCTGAAGAGCGAGCAGCGTGCGACGCGTGGACTCGGTGGGATGCGCGGTCAGCACGGGCCGTACATCGAGCCGCGCGATCGCCGCGGCGATCTCGTTCGCCGAATGTCCCGCGGTGCGGAGCTGCTGCATCGTCCACCGCGCCGACGCCGGCTGCGGCTCGGAACTCCCCTGCAGCAGATAGGATCCGCGCCGCCGCACGCGATGCACCTGCTCCGCCGTGTTGATCAACAGGAAGAAGAGCGTGAACGCGCGCGCCGTCACCGCGCTCAGCGCGACCGGAAGCGCCGCGACGCGCTCGAGGATGGTGGCGAAGCTCGCGGCATCCGGGTGACCGCGCCGACGGTCGCGGCACGCCTGACGCAGGCCCTCGACAGCACCGAGTGCGTCGGGTCCTTCCAGCCGGTTGATCACCCGCCCAAGCGTTTCGGCAAGCCAGCGGACGTCCTCGTGGAGCGGGACGTCCTCGGGCCGGGTCAACGGGTCGGGCGGGACGGCCGGTCCCGGCTCACCTCGGGACATTGCCGTTGGCGAGCGCCTGGACCATTCGGTCGATCGCGCTGACCACCGGCCCGGCCTGCAACCCGGATGCGTTGCTGATGATGCTGAAGATGAGCTCCCGGTCATCGCGCGTGCGCACGTAGCCGCTGAGCGCGTTCACGGAGTTGAGCGTCCCCGTCTTGCCTGCGACGCGCCCCTCGAGGCCGCGCAGGCGATTGGACAGCGTTGACCCGGGCTCGCCGGGCTTCGCGAGCGCGGCGCGAAAGACCGGCCCCCACGTCGCCGTGCGCGCGTGGTTGTAGAGCTGCACCACCGCGTGCGGCGTCACGAGATTCTGCGGCGACATTCCCGATCCATCGTTCATGCGGAGCGCGGCGGAATCGATGCCGACGGTATTGAAGAGGAAATTCGTCTCGATGGCGAGCCCGGAGCGCCAGCTCCCATCCCCGCCCTTCTCGGCGCCGAGCGTCCGCAGCAGCTGCTCGGCGATCCAGTTCTGGCTCGGCGAGAGGATGCTGTGGACGATGACGCTCATGGGAGGCGAATTCCACGCGGTGAGCTGCGCCACCGGGAGTGTTGCCGCTGCGGTGCCAAGCCGGCCTTCGCGGATGCCGGCGGCTTCGGCCGAGTCGTGGACGATGCGCACTGTACCGTCGATCGCGACACCGCGCTTGCGAAGCGCGTCGGCGAAGGCGTGCGCGGCGAAGCGGACGGGATCCGTCATCGGCAGGCGCAGGTACTGGCCGCCAGCGTCGAGGCCGATGGTGCCAGTGACGCGGAGCGTGTCGTCCCATGGGCCGCGGTTGTTCTCGGTTCGCCTGGGGGTGCCTGCGGGCGTGGTGATCGCACGATTCAATAGCGGTACAACGCTACGCGGCCCCATCGAGGTGATCGTCGCCGGCGCACCGACGGTTGCACCCGGTGCGACGGCGACGCGAAAGAGGCCCTCGGCGACG
>JANPKQ010000146.1:0-19030 GCA_031426115.1 Gemmatimonadaceae bacterium
CGTCGAGGAGATCGGCGAGCTCCTCGACGACCTGGTCATCCGTGCGGTTCGATCGATAGCTGTACTCCGGTGCCCAGTATTCTCGCGTGCGAAGCCGGCCCTCGGCGAGCGTCAGCGTGTGTCCCGGCGCGAGCTGTCGGATGCCGGCGAACATGGTCTTCGAGCCGAGGGTGTGTCCGGCGAAAAGATAGTCGGCGAGGCCTTCGGTGTCGGGAGCGGTCGGCGCAGCGGGGTGCGCCAGGATCGCCTTGATCTCCGACGCAAACAGGACCCAGTCGGCGCCGTCATGATAGTACAGCGGCTTGATGCCGACCCTGTCGCGCGCCGCAAAGACGCCACCCGTCTTCCGATCCCAGATCACGAACGCGAACATCCCGTTCAGGTGCCTGACACAGTCCTCACCTTCCTCCTCGTACAGGTGGAGGATCACCTCGCTGTCGGTGTGGGAGTGGAACCGATGCCCGCGCGCCCGCAGTCCCTGGGCGAGTTCGACGTAGTTGTAGATCTCCCCGTTGAACACCAGCCAGAGGGTACCGTCCTCGTTGGTCATGGGCTGGTGACCTGCCGCCGTGAGATCGACGATGCTCAGTCGGCGATGTCCAAGCCCGATGTTTCCCTCGACGAACAGGCCCTCGTCGTCAGGCCCGCGATGGCGCAGCGCATCGCGCATCTCGACGACCGTGCTCGGGTCCACGCGCTCGCCGCTCCGGCGATACAATGCTACGATGCCGCACATGAAGCCCCCAGGTGGCCGTCTTCCCTGCCATGCAATGGCGAATCTCTCGGCCGCTGGGCCTCGATCGAACTCCGAATTTCGAGCACGCGCGTCCAACTTGCAATGCAGGTGCCGCCTTCGACGCATGGCGTTTCTCACCCCATCCGTGGGGCTTCCAACGACTTGGCTCGCGCCATCCGCGCTTCAGGTTGTAGCGGACGTGCAACAGTAGAGGAGCAATAAATTGGCGACGTCGTACAGTCAGCAGGTTGTGCGGTCATTCCTCTGGCAGGGAGGTGCGCAGACGGTCGGGCAAACCGTATCGTGGCTCGCGACGATCGTCGTCATTCGGTTTCTGTCGCCAGCAGACTACGGGCTCATGGCGATGGCGAACGTGTTCCTTGGTTTCTTTTTCCTCTTCGCCGATCTCGGGTTCGGCGCGGCAACGATTCAGGCGAGCACGTTGGAGCGCGACGCAATCCGGCGCATGTTCGGAATAGTTCTGATCACACATTTTGGGGGGTGCGCGCTGATGCTGGTCATGGCGCCCCTGGCCGCGGACTTCTTTCACGAGCCCCGCCTCGCCCTCGTGATCCGCGTCCTGTCGCTGAACTTCCTCCTTGTCGCCGCATACACGCTGCCCCAGGCCCAGGTGGTGCGCGAGATGGACTTTCGGACGAAGGCCCGGATCGACATGCTCGCCGTCGTTCCGGCCGCAGTGATCGCTCTCGCGCTGGCGGTTGCGGGCTTCGGGGTCTGGGCACTCGTGGCCGGCGGCACGATCACCCACGCCGTCAAGGCGATCGGATACAATCTCGTGCGACCGCTCTCGCTCACCCCACTGCTCTCGTGGGACGCGATGAGCGGCCTGGCGCAGTTCGGCGCACTGGTGACGCTGGATCGACTCCTCTTCTTCATGTACGGCCAGGCGGACATCGTCATCGGTGGCCGCGTGCTGGGCAAGGAAGCGATCGGGCTGTACGCGGTCGCGCTGTCGCTGGCAGTGATCCCGATGGAGAAGATTCTTCCCGTGATCACCCAGGTCGCATTCGCTGCCTTCTCGCGCATCCAGGCCGATGTCGAACGTGTGCGGCGCAACGTCCTGCGGGCGGTTCAGCTCATCAGTCTCGCCTGTTTCCCCGCTTTTCTGGGAATGGCCGCGGTCGCAGGCGACCTGATTCCCGTCGTTCTCGGTCCCCAGTGGGTCGGGATGATTCTCCCGTTTCAGCTCCTGTGTCTGACGCTGCCGCTCAAGGCCGTGAACACTCTGTTCGCGCCCGCTATCCTCGCCGTTGGACATGCCGGTCTCAATGCGGCGAATACCGCCGTTGCCCTCGTCATCATGACTGCCGGCATCCTCGTCGGCGTTCAGTACGGTGTCATCGGGTTGTGCCTGGCGTGGGTGATTGCGTATCCCATCGTCTTTCTCGTGACGTCATGGCGCTCGTTGCGCATTCTCGGAATTCCCTACAGCGATTTTCTCTCGAGATGCGCCTTCCCCACCGCAGCGAGCATTGTCATGGCCGCCGGCGTTCTGGCACTGCGGGCGGCGCTTGCCCCGCTCGGTGTATCGGCAATCCGCCTCGCCCTGCTCGTGACGGCCGGTGCCGTGATGTATGGCGGATTCGTTCTGCTTCTCCAGCGGCCGGCGGTGCGTGATCTCGTCGCTGTCGTCAGGAATTGATCGCCGCACTGTCCGTTCTCCACGTCCTCGCGCCTGCCCGGTACGGGGGGCTCGAGCGAGTGGTAAGCTCGGTCGCCGTCGGCCAGGCCGAGGCCGGAATCGATACGCGCGTCCTCGCGATCGTGGAGCCCGATGACGCCGAGCATCCGGTGATCATGGCGCTTCGCCGCGATGGTATCACGGC
The DNA here is from genome assembly GCA_031426115.1 of Gemmatimonadaceae bacterium. Lineage (GTDB taxonomy): Bacteria > Gemmatimonadota > Gemmatimonadetes > Gemmatimonadales > Gemmatimonadaceae > JANPKQ01. The sequence goes on from JANPKQ010000146.1 coordinate 2,584, forward strand.
CGACGCCCTCGTCATCCCTCCGCGACAGTATCTGGCCGAGCGACGAGGAGTCGTGGATTGGTGTCGCCGCACGCGCCCTTCGGTCGTTCACGTTCACGGCGCGCGGCCCGACGTTCTCCTGAGTGGTGTGATTCGCGCCGCGGGATTTCCCGTCGTCACGACGGTGCACGGCTTCACGGGCGGGGACCTCAAGAATCGTTTCTATGAAGCGCTCCAGCGCCGGGCGCTTCGCGGCATGGATGCGGTCATCGCCGTCTCTCGGCCACTGGCCCGGGAGCTAATTCGCCGAGGCGTCCCTGCCCATCGTGTTCACCTCGTGCCCAATGCCGCGCGACGCAGCGACGTGACCCTGTCTCGTGCGGATGCACGCGCCCAGCTGGGGATCGCCTCTCACGAAACCGTGGTCGGGTGGGTGGGACGACTGACCTCCGAAAAAGGCTGCGATGTGTTCGTCAGGGCCATGGCGAGCGTGATCTCTGCCCACGCGGCGAGCGCGTCGATCGTCGGCAGCGGGCAGGAATCCCAAGTGCTGGCTCGGCTGGCTGACAAGGTGGGGCTGGGGTCGGCGATCAGGTGGCATGGTGAGATTCCCGGGGCCGGACGCGTGCTGACGGCGTTCGACGTCTTCGTGATGAGCTCGAGGACGGAAGGAACTCCAATGGTGCTTTTCGAGGCCATCCAGGCGGGCGTGCCCGTCGTGGCCACCGCTGTCGGCGGGATCCCGGACGTCATCTCGGCCGACGACGCCGTGCTCGTGCCCGGCGACGATGCGGCGCGGCTGGCGGCGGGCATCCTCGAGGTGCTGAACGATCCCGCGAGTGCGGCACGGCGCGCTGCCGTGGCCGCGAAGCGGATAGACACCGCGTTCTCCCCAGGCGCGTGGGTGGAACGCTATTCCGCGGTGTACGGCGCGGTCCTGGCAGCGCGCCAGTGAGGTCGCCACGCCTGCCGGTCGCTCTCGCAGCCATCGCCATGAGCGCCATCTTTCTCGCGACGACCTTCCCGACGCGTGAGCCCCACGTTGGCCGCATCGCGACATGCGTCGTGTGCGGTGAGCGCGGTCTGGCCGATGCGCTGCTCAACATTGCGCTGTTCGCCCCACTCGGTGCCGCGCTGGCACTCGCGGGCTGGCGCACGACCCGCGTCATTGGCGCCGGCGCCGTAGTCTCCCTGCTCATCGAGCTGCTGCAGCTGTTCGTGATCACCGGGCGAAATGCGAGCGTCGGCGACGTCGTGTTCAACACGCTCGGGGCCGGACTGGGATGGACGGTGGTGTCGACGGCCTCAGTGTGGCTCGCACCAGCGCCGTCGCGGCGTACCGTGCTCGCAGTGGCCTGGAGCATCATCAGCGCCGCGACCATCGCGGGCACTGGCGTCCTGTTCGCTCCGGCGCTTACCCGTCTCGATTACTACGGCGGTTGGACGCCGCGGCTTCGCCACCTCGCCTGGTACGACGGGCGAGTAGTCGCGGCGACCCTGGGAGGAACGGCGCTGCCCAGTGCACGCATCGATGATCCGGTCCATGCACGGGCCGCACTCGTCGAGGGGGACTCTCTCCGCGTGCGCGCAGTGGCCGGACCGCGAGGCGACGCGCTTGCGCCCGTCTTGATGGTGCATGACGAGGGTCAGCACGAAATGATGCTCCTGGGAGTGCAGCAGGATGATCTCGTGTTCCGCTACCGCACACGGTCCACCGCGCTGCGGCTGAGCCAACCCGATCTGCGCGCTCCGGGCCTCATGCGCGGGGTCGGCGCGGGGGATGTAGTCGTCCTCGCCGCATGGCGCGACGGCACCGGCTATTGCCTGCAGCGCGACGCCGATCGACGCTGCGGGATCGGACATACGGTTGGCCGCGCCTGGAGCATGCTCATGTATCCGGAGGGTCTTCCCGACTGGTGTCGGGCCTGGTTGGACGTGGCGTGGATGATCGGGCTCTTCGTTCCACTAGGGTTCTGGCTGCCGCTCTCGCCGCGAGGGCTGCTCGCGCTGGCTCCCCCAGGGATCGCCCTCGTTGCCGCTCCAGAACTCACGGGACTTGTTCCGTCCCGTCCGTCCGAGATCCTGGCGGCGTTCACCGGCGTCGTGGCCGGGGCCGTCATCGCCCGCTGGGTGGCTCAGCGCGGGGGTCTCGAAGCGTCGCATATGTTCAACCCGACGAGACGCTCAACTACCCATTCTCCGGCGATCTCGTTGCCCCGCGGCGAGGCATGACCATCGTGTGGCAGCAGGTACAGCGAGTTCGTCGGCAGTCCACTCGCCCGGAACGCGTCGAGGATGTTGACCGTCGGAACTGATTGCTCGTCAGCCAGCTGCCGAACCCACCGAAGCTGCTCATCGGATCTCGCCCCGCTCACCGTCCAGTGCGACGGGAACATCAACAACACAGCCCGTGAGCCCTTCGACCGGATCTCCTCTGTCAATTCGCCGAGAAGCCGTGCATAGCGGGCCCGCAGCGGAGTCACATCCGCGTCGGTCGAGTCGGGTCTTGCCACTGCCAACGGGGAGAGCGTGCTGGTCGCAACTCGAAGGCGGCTCCGCATCTCGAGCGCGAAGTGCCAGAGCGCCAGGTGCCGGAGGATCGGATACGCCACCGAGAGTGGAAAGCGGGATTTCGCCTTTCGGTGTGCGGCCAGCTCTGCCCACATGTCATTGCGCAGGTCGTCCACATCATTCTCGCTGAACGTCAGCACGACGACATCAGGCGAGGTGACCCACCCTCGTTCAACCATCGGCAAGTGGGTCGAGATTGTCGAGCCGCCGACGCCGGCGTTGATGACCCTCACGGGTCGCTCACACCGACTCGAGAGTCGCCGCTCGATCGCGGCGGGAAGCGTCTGCCCGTTGGCGACGAAATCACCGTAGGTGTACGAGTCGCCGACGGCCAGAATACGAAGCTCCTCCGGAGGCTTCTGCAGCGGGAAGTCCGAGCCCCGGTATCCGAGGCTGTCGATGCTGACTTCGAATGGCAGGGCAGGAAGACGGCGGTCGACGACGTGCTGCGCCGGTCCGAACAGTCCGGGTACACGCCTGAACTCCGCCTCCGTCACGGTGGAGATTCCGACCGACGGTGCGAGCGAGAACACTCGAAGGACCACCTCGACGAGCATCAGGGCGATGACGACGCCGAGCAGCGCAGCCACTGCGCCGAAGAGGACCGATCGCCGCATCAGCATCGCAGCGTGGCCAGCGCGTCTTGATTCCCGCGTTGTCGCGCCGTAAGAATGGCGCTTGGATCCGGTGACCATGCGACAATGCGAGCGTGCGGCATCGAACGACCGTGGGCATTGCCCGATCCGGACATTATGCTGGCAGGCAAATGCGCATTCCGAAGTTCCTCGACCGTCTGAAACCCATCGCAAAGCGGCTGCGCCACCGCGCGCGCTCGGCGTACATGAAGCGGTTCCATTCATTCACACCGGCAGACCTGGTCGCGAGCTTGCGCGCCCTCGGTGTGAGGGAGGGGGACCTCCTCTGCATTCATTCGTCGTTCGACCGCTTCCTGGGTTTCACGGGCAGCTGGGGGGACGCCATTCGCGCGCTGCAGGAGAGCGTCGGCGATGGTGGTGGCATCATCATGCCCACCCAGCCGTTCACGAGCACCGCCGTCGAGTACGTAAGGGCCCACCCGGTGACGGATCTCGCGCGGGCTCCATCGCGCATGGGGCTCCTCACCGAAATTCTCCGTCGCACCCCCGGCGTCGCGCGCAGCATTCATCCGACGCACCCGGTGGCCGCGTGGGGGGCCGGCGGACTCGCGCTTCTCGACAATGACTGGGAAGCGCGCACGCCGTGCGGCCGTGGCACCGCCTATCACCGGCTGCTGGAGCGTGATGGCAAGATCCTGTTTCTCGGGACACCGATTCACACGATGACATTCTACCATTGTGTCGAGGAGCTGATCGAGCGGCTCATGCCCTTTTCGCCATTCACCGCGGAAGAATTCACGCTCCGGTGCAAGGACGCGAAGGGTGGTCCGTATACATCCCGCATGCGCCTCCTCGAGCCCGCTGTCTCCAACCGGCGTCGCGCCGATCGCATGGGTCCGGAGCTCAGGCGCCGCGGGGTTCTGCGCGAGGCGCGCGTCGGTCGCCTCGACATGATGCTGGTCAAGGCTGCCGATGTGGTCGACACGTGTCGTTCGATGGCCGCCGAAGGCCGCTACCTGTACGATGCGCCGTCGTGATCGAATCGCGTGCGGTTCGGCGCCCCGATGGTGGTTACCTCGTCGCTCGCTCGGTGCCTGAAGCGGCCGCGACCAGGCTGGCCCGCGTTGCCGGGTTGATGAGCAGCAAGGCATCGATGAAGAACTTGGTCGCCCAGTTGAGGATCTCGAACGGCCCGTAGCCCCCGTCGATCGGGAATGATCCCTTGATCCCCCCTGAGAGGCCGGGGTCAGATGAGGTACGGTTTTGTGTCCGCATGAGGAAGCGACAAATGCGCTGCGCCCGAACCTCCAGATCCGCATCGCCCGTTTCCGCCGCCAGGAGCGACCAGACCGTGGCCATCTGCGCATCACCCGTGAGACAGTCCCACGTGGCGACCGGTGACCAGTCGCGCGCGAAGCGGCCGCTCAACCCTCCGTCGGGTCGCTGCCGCGCCGCGACGGCGACCGCGGCCTTGAGCGCGGCATCGATAAACTCCTCGCGTTTCAGCAGCAGACCGCATCCGAGAATGCCCTCGATCGCGTACGCGATCGTGTGGAGAAGCGGGCGGTCCGGGTCCGACAGGCAATTGCCCTGAAACCAGCCGTTGTCGAGTTGTTGACCAATCGCGAACTGGATGTTTCGCTCAGCGGCGGCGGTGTAACGAGGCTCGGCGGTATAGGTACCGAAAAGACACAACCCCCACGCGGCGCGGGCGTAGTACGTCGTGCAGTCGGTGCGCGCCATCTCGGACCGGCCGTGCGCGTAGCTGCCATCGGACGCCTGTGCCTGCACGAGGTAGTCGGCGGCGCGACGACCGGCTACCAGAAATTCATCTTGCCCCGTCTCCATATGCGCGCGGACGAGCCCGAACAGCACCTGCCCTGTATTGAACGCCGCGGGACTGGGAACCGATTGCTCCCCGATCACGCCACCCTGCACTGCGCCGGAGGGAAGCTGCACCTGGAGCTCCCAGTCGGCCATGCGGATCGCTCGCTCGCGCAGATCGGGGCGGCGCAGGTGCGCGGCGACATCGAAGAGCGTCGGAATGATGTAGCCCGTCGTCTCCGGATACGACGGCTGCCAGCCGCGCGTCTGGAAATAGGGGTGCCACGCGACACTGTACGCGCGCGGAACGCCGCCATCACGGGAAGCGTCGTGGGCTCGGGCGATCCAGTCCGCCGCCGCGACGAGATGCTCCTGTGGATCGGCGGCGAGTGGGTGACCGCCGGCGCGATCCCGTCGAAGTTCCTGTCGCGCCCGGGTGTTCATGACCGGCGAGGCCTGCACCCGATGATGGATCGCGCGGTAGACTCTTGTCAGCATGTCGCTCCGGAAACGTTCGCTGGACCCGACCGCATTCTGGGCGGCCGGGCATGGCCAGGCGAGCGAAACGCCAAGCAAGAGCGAAACCGCTTGCACTGGCTCCGTAACCGTTTGCCGTCAAACCACTTCCACGTGTCGTCATTTGCGGCGGAGCGCCGCCTCTGTGGCGCGGCCACCACAGCGTTCTGGTCGGTCGCCGCACGTGGGGGTGTCGTCCCTGAAAAGCGCCCGCTGTCGCGGGAACAACCACTTCCTTACGGCAGCGCTTCGCGCGGGTGGGACCACATGCGGAAGTAGCCCAGGGTCAGGGTGTTGCCGCCCTGGTAGATGGGGCCGACGGCGGTGAGGTCGTACCAGCCGAAGGCACTCCCGGTGCCGAGCCACTGGCCCGTGCTGGGCCCGGTGTGGATGAGCCCCTGGTGCGGGGTGCCGACGTCGCCCATGTAGTCCATGACCTTCACCATGGGCTCGCCCGCCCGCTGGATCCACTGCTCGACGCGCCCGTGGCCGGGCAGCTGGCCCGGCTGGTTCAGGGTCAGGCGGATGATGTAGCGGCGCCAGACGTTGTCCAGGAAGGGACTCACCCGCCGCCCATTGACCGTGGTCACCGCCGGGTCGAAGCGTCCCGCGCCGGTGCCCCAGTTGCGGTTCTGGTTCCAGTGGTGCACCCGCGTCGCCCCGCCCTCGGTAAAGCTGCGCGCGAACTGGTCGCCGAACATGCCGGCACTCGGCGGCGTCCCGGCGGCCCGCGGCGTCTGACCGTTGTTCGCGTAGTAGTAGTTGCAGAGCGGGTCGCCGTCGCACGTCGGGTTCGCCCGGTCGCCGAGGCGGTCCCACGAGTTCTGGAAGTTGAAGCGATACAGGCTCCCCCCCGGGGTCCAGTCGAGCTGCTTGCCGAGGTAGATCCCCGTGCCCGTCTGCCGCACGGCCCACTCGATGACGAGGCTCGCCTGGGCCGTCGCGGCATTGAGGAAGCGCGCTGGCCCGGTGCCGCTCTGCCCCAGGTGGAAGCCGCGCGTCAGTGCCTGGCTCGCCCCCGGGGCCGCCTGCAGGTCGATCGTTACCGCCCGGCGGCCAAACCACGGGTCCACAGCGGTGGAGAACGTCTTGAACTCCGGCGTCGAGCTCTGCCACGGCCCCCCGCCGTCGACGCGCGACGTCGTGGCGATGGCCGCGATGCTGCCATACGTGCTCCAGTCCTCGAACACGTGCAACACGTGCTGGGCGTTCCCCGCCGCGTACACCGGCACCCCCAACCCCGGGCCCGGCACCGCCGCCACCGTCACCACCGCCGTCCCCAACCGCCCCTCACTCGCCGCCGTGATCGTCGCCGCCCCGGGCGCATGCGCCGTCACGAGGCCCGAGCTGTTCACGCTGGCGACAGCGGTCGCGCTGGACGACCAGGCCACTTCGCGATTCTCGACAACGGCACCCGTCGAGTCCTTCGGCGTTGCGCTGAACTGCATGGTGCCAGCCACCCACAGCGACGTCGACGGCGGCGCGACCTCCACCGTCCTGACGCCGACCGACGGCAGGGTGCTGGTCGGGTCTCCTCGACTGCATGCGAGCGCGGTAGCGAGCACGATGCCCAGAATCATCACGAGTCCTCTCGATGCACAAAATGGGGCAGGGACAGTCCCGTCGATCAGAATCTCTCTCGCCAACGTGTATTTGACGTTCATATGTATCCCCAGAGCAAAGAAAAAGGGCCACCGGCGAACGAAATCGCTGGCGGCCCGGCGAGCATGGCAGAAGCTCTCTGCGGTAGCCCCGTGACTCTGCGTCGCCGTCTTTCGACGGGTTTGCTCTGGGCAGCGGCCGGTTGCGGAGAAGGCCCGCGAACGGCGTGACAAATGAAAGATGTCGATGGAGATCAACTCTCGGCGGTGATCGAAGTCACCGCTTGACTGCCCCATCGCTGTCGTCAAGACTCCCGGCGGACGCTGCGCGCAACGCGTGTGCACGCCGCTTCCGCAATGACAATGCATTTGCTCGGCGGCATACCGTGACCGTCGCGATACCTCATGCCGGCAATCCCGACTGTCCCCCAATCCACTGTTCCAACGCGGCGAAATCGGAAGGTTCGACAAACCTGTGAGTGGGCAGGGTGAGCAGAGTGTCGGCGAGCGTTCGTGCACCATCGAGCACCTCGCGACGATTCAGCACGCGCTTGCCGAACGATGGAAGACTTGCCAGGACAAGGGGATAGGATGGAGCAGCCCCATGTCGCCCGATCGTGCGAAGTGCCTGGGCCACCGTCGTGCCGACGGTACGGATCGGAAAGCGGAGAAACCCCGGGTCCGCACCAGCCACTGGTTCGACCACGCGCACACTCCTGCTCGCGCTCGCAGCCGCATAGAATCTCCTGGCGCTTGCCCGCCTCACCTCGACATCCGCGTCTCGCGCGAGCATTGCCACGCGGAGCGCCCGTGTCGACGCGCCGCTCATGGCGCTCGGGGGAGACGGCGGTTGGTACACGGTCTCGCCGAGACGGAGGAAAGGGAGCATCGCGGGAAGCCAGTACCACGCCGGACGGCCCAACGTCCACTGCACCCCGAGCATCGCCGCATCTCGAAGGCCCGCGGCCGGAGGACGCAGTCGCCGCGCCGCCCATGCAACGATCCGTTCACCCACTTCATCGTGTGCGAGGAGCGCCCCGCCTGCACCGGCCGTCATTCCCTTGCCGCGTCCAAAACTCGCGACCGTCAGCGAGCCAAACGAGCCCAGGGCCCTGCCACGGAATCGGCCGCCGCTCGCCTGCGCCGCATCCTCGATCAGCACAGCCCCCGCATCCCTGGCCATGCCGCCGAGGCGTTCCATGTCCACCGGATAGCCATACAGGTGCGCGCCAACGATCGCCGCTGGCTGTGATTCAAGCGCGGCACGAAGCGAACGATCTTCCGGTCCCAGCGTCAGCGGATCGATGTCGTACAACACGACGCCGACGTCTGCACCCTCGGCCGCGGTGGCGACGTCGTAGCACGAATAGGCGGGAAGAGCAACGTGCCGACGTGTCGTCGTCGCGCAGACTCCGGCGAGCGCGAGACGCAGCGCGTCCGTGCCGCTTGCGACGAGCAGCGCACTGCTGGCGCCATACGCGTCCTGCACACTCGCTGCTACCTCGCGCCGCAGATCCGCGGACTCGTGCACGCCTCCCGCGATCGCCGCGATGACTCCGCGGAGCGACACCGGAGAGTGAGCGGGCAGTTGACGCCGCAACGCAGGGATCACGGAATGAACTGGACGATGCGCGGACCGAGCAACGTTGCGATGGGCACGGGGAGGTGCTGCCAGATGCGGGGTCCCCAGCGAAACCGTGCGTCACCAGGCGACGGGGTCGCGGCGCGACCGCTACTCCGCTGGTACCACCACAGTGCGTGATCCCGTCCGCCCCATTGGCGCTTGAAGCGATGCGTTCCACTGCCAGGTGTGCACCGCCCAAAATCAAACGTGGTCACCCCGCCGGCAATGCATCGCTCGAGGAACCGCCAGTAGACAAGCATGTTCGGCGCTATCCGGCTATGCTGGCGAAGAGCCGCCGCCCATGTCATCTCGAACTCGCCACTCCAGCGAAACCCGCAGCCCGCCGCGATTGGTCGCCCTTCCAGATACGCGACGCCGAAGGTGACACTCTCCGGGAACTCCTCGGCGATCACGTTGAAGAGCCGTACCGAATGCGTTGGCGTGCCCAGGTCGCGCATGTGCCTTGAGAACACGTCGAAGAACGGACTAACCTGGCCGGGTCCGAACTCGACGGTGACACCTTCCTTCTGCGGACGGCGAACCTGGCTTCGGACCTTTGCATCGAGGGTGCGCCACAGTGCATCCGCGCCACCGACCGTCGGGAGGTCCAGACGCACGGTGATCTTTCGATGGGATGCCACGAGATTCACCGGGAGCTCCTCGCGGCAGCGCAATTCGAGCAACTGGGCACCGCTCTCGCCTGCAAGGTCCGCGGCGTGCAGAGCGAGCGCGCGGACCGATGCCGGGTCGCCCAGCGGGCCGCCATAGTTCAGAAACGGCAGCGACACCAGATAATGCCCGAACAGCGCGCTGCGAACTCGCACCAGTGGCAGGATACCAGACAATCCTCCCGCTGCGTCTCGCGTTGCGAGATACACGCACTCATGGGAGAAGACCCGCTCCATCACCCGCTTCCAGCCGTGCAGGTGGTAGACGGTCCAACCCGGACGACCCCTGACGTATGCGTCCCACTCGGTCGGCGTACCATTAAAGGTGGTGACGGACGTCGCGGCGGCGGCGGTACTCGCCGCTACCATGGCGAGCGATCCGCGCGCCATGCGATCACCTCGGCGTCAATCGGCGACTGCGGACGCAGATCGCGTCGCCGCCCATGGTGCACCGAGCTCAGATGATACCCGAGGGAATCCAGCATCCGGAGGAGATCGACGCTGGTCGCGCCGAATCGTCGCAGGTGGTGGTCGACGCACTCGATCAGGATCATCGCCGGCGGGTGCGCAACGAAGTACTCCTCGGCTCCCGCAAGTACCTCCAGCTCGGCGCCCTCGACATCGACCTTCACGACGAGGTCGGCATCGCCCAGGTCGGCCGCGCGGAGCAGCTCCGAAAGGGGCAGGACGGAAACGGGGGAGCTCGAGATCGACGCCTCATCGCGCTGAAGCTGCAGCGTGGCCGCGCTCGGATTGTTGGTGTACAACTGATGGAGCCGCGCGACGCCGGCGGCGCGTCCGACCGCCGATCGTATCAGCGACACGTTCGAGAGGCGGTTCTGGCGCGCATTGAACTCGATCGCGCTCCACATGGATTCCTGAGGCTCTACCGCCAGGACTTTGCCCGAAGGCCCCACGAGGTAGCCCGCGACTGTCGAATACAGCCCAATGTTTGCGCCGACGTCGAGGAAGTTCATGCCCGGCCGAAGTGCGCGCCGCAGCACTTCGACGGTGGCTTCCTCGTACATCCCTCGGTAATACAGGAACCGACCGATGTACGAGCGTGGATCATAGGTGAACTCCAGGGGAATGCCCCTCAGGGTCGTTGTAACCGGCCCCGCGGGAGGCATCGGATTCACGGCGTCCATCAACCGCTCGACGCCGTGCGCGACCGGCCACGCCCTGAAAAGGGCGCGCGCGAATCCCGACCGCAACGCCTGAAGCCGACCTTCGAGGGAGGCCATCAGCAGCCTGGGTCTGACTGACCGCGCGACTCGTCGTCGCGTTCGGAGGCTGTCATGGCGATGAGGTGCATCGGGCCAGCCGCATCCGGGACATGATCGGCGATTCGCCCGAAGGCGAACTCACTCAACATTCGCTCGAGGCGGGGGAGCGTGCCTCGCAGCCCGGAATAATGGCGCAGGCGCGTGCGGATTCCTGCTGACAGACGCGGTTGATCTGGATCGATCTCCCACGGGTGCACATAAAACACGCCAGGCACCCCGCGCTGTTCGCAGTCGCGAAGGGCGATATGCGTAAGACCATAGGGGAGAATCCGGAAATACGCCCCACCTGCTGCCGGCATGTTCCACCCTGCTCGTCGCAGGGTGGTGAGGGGAAGCTCGAAGAGTCGGCCCGCGGGACACTCGATCCAGTGGGGTACCCGGGGTGCGGAAGGATATCCGTACTCCGCCGAGCGACGAACGGGAAACAGCGAAGAGTCGTAGGCGTACCCTTCCTCGACCAGCAGGTCGAGGGCCCACTCCCGGCCGGGAACGATCGAGAAGCTCGGCGCGCGAAATCCGAGCACCGGGGTCCCCACGATGTCCTCGAGCACCCTCTTCGAGTGCCGGATCGACTCACGAAACTGTCCCGGCGTCTGGTGCGTCACGCGCCGGTGATCCTGGCCATGCGAGGCGATCTCGTGCCCTGCCGCCGCGAGGCGGCGCACCATCAACGGGAACCGCTCCGCAACGCAGCCGAGAACGAAGAAGGTCCCGAGCGTGTCGAAACGGTCGAGCAGTTCCATGAGCGCATCCACGTTGCGCTGGACGCGGCTCTCGTGAAGCGCCCACGTCTCCCGGGCGACGACACCCTCGAAGGCCGAAACCTGGAAGTGTTCCTCGACATCGACGGTGAAGCAGTGACGTAGCGCGGCCGCCGGCGCCATCACGCTGCCAGCCAGGGGCCAGCACTCCGTTTACGGAGGACGGCGATGAGATTGGGCCGGAGCCAGCTCAGGCTCGGCCTCGCGAGCGCGCGGAGAAAGAGCAACTCCACGGCGGCGAGCGGAAGGAACGTCGGGAACATGGCGCTGGACCTGATCAGGTCGATGCGTTCTACGGCGAAGCCGCAGGGACTCGCGGCGCGCCCGATGTCCGCCGGCGTGTTCGCCCGGTAGAATGTCTCGAACCGGTCTTCTCCTGCAGCGCGACCCTCGAGCAGGTCGGCCATTCGGGCGCGCACCGAGTCCGGAAGCGCGCGTGCCATCAGCGTTGGGTAACCCGTGGCGTTCGGCGTGTGAAAGAGGAACACCCCGTCCGGTTTCAGAACCCGCCCGATCTCGCGAAACTGGCTCTGCGGCTCCGCAAGATGCTCCACCACCATGTTCGCGGTGACCAGGTCAAACGACCCGTCGGCGAATGGCAGCGTGCCGCCGTCGCCGCACACCCTGACGCTGATGCCGCGATGACTCCGCAGCGCCGAGACCTCCGGGTCAAGACCGACGAGCAAGCTGGGACGTCGAGTGAGCTGCGCCTCCTCAGCGCTCCGCCACTCGGGAAGGAGGGAGTGCCCGCAGCCGAGGTCGAGCCAGCGGCATCCGCTGACGACCGATGCGAACAGCGATTCCTCATAGTGGTTCTGCGCGTACTGGACGCCAGGGGCGAGATGCCGCTCGAGAGCCCAGTAAACCTTCCGGAGGCCGTCAGCGATTCGCAAGGCGCGCCTCCGCGCCCTGGCGAACTTCGGGAAGCTCCCGGATCGCGCGAGCGATGTGGCGAGCCATCCGCCAGGCCCCCTGATCGTTGAAATGCACGGGATCGCCACGGGTAAAGCTGTCCGCTTGCCAAAGCACCGAATCCGTCGCTGCGATGTACGCAGCACCGCGCTCTGCAGCGACGGCGCGCGCGGCGGCATCGTAGCGGGCATACCCGTCCCAGATCACTGCCGGCGGACCGTAGGAGTTCGACCAGACGGCGACCGCCGCCGAGTCCCGGTTTGCACTCCCGCCGCCGACGTAGACGACCTGGGGAATGACGACCGGAATACCAAGTGCTTGGGCGGTGGCCAGATACATGCGAACGCTCCGCGAAAACGCTGCCGTGCCCGAATCGACCACCGCGCGATAGCGCTCCGGCGACGTCTCGGCCCTGTTGGACGCGGCGCGGCCGCCGAAGCGCAACGCCTGCAGGCGCGACGAGAGCTTGTGGTAGAGAAGCGAACGCCGCTCGAGCCAGCGCTGCCATGGGTAGATCGTCGCGACCTCGCCAGGCCGCGGATCGAAGGTTGTCACCGCCCCCTGGCGGGCGTGCGAGAGCGTGTTGAACAGGTCGTTGTGGCCCTGAAACAGGATGATCAGGTCGGGCTCATAGGCGTACAGTTCCGTCTGGAGGCGCACCAGATCATCGAGCACCTGAAAGCCCGGGACCCCGGCATTCAGGACCTCGAACCGCATTGGCGCCCCGACGGAATCGAGAATTTGCTCGAGCCGCGCGGGCCAGGCACTCGAATCGCCCGACGTGTTGCCGTCGAATGTCGTCGAGCCGCCGACCGCGATGATTCGGAATACCGAATCGGCGGGCGACTGGGTGACGTCCCTGGCGCCGCGAAAACCCTGGCGCCCGATGTGCACCCAGCCATAGTAGTCCAGCCCGCGCTCGAGGCCGTGCATGAGGCGCGTATGCCGGTAAAACAGCTTCGACATCGTCCCCGGAGCGGAGGCGCGCGTCCGCTCCCGATGCCGAACGGCCCACTCGCCGACGCCGGCGAGCAGCACCAGCGTCAGCGTCGTGGCGACCACCGCCAGCAGGAGCGGGGCCCACCATCCACGATGTCCGGACGGCATGCGTTCCCCCCCGCCCGCGTATGCTAGAAGATCGTATAGATGAAGGGGGCGAGCACCGATCCCTGCGCGAACACGAGCAGTCCGCCGACGAGTGCCATGACGACGACGATCGGGAGCAACCACCACTTCTTGCGGACCTTCAGGAATTCCCAGAACTCGAGTGCCAGACTTGACATGCAAATCTCCTTAGAACTGATGGGTCAGGTCGCCGCGCGCGTCGGATCGGTTCGACCAGTAGCTCTTGTTGACTGCCTTGTGCCGGATCGGATTGCGACCGAACAGGCGCATGATGATTCCAACCGGTGCGATGACGATGAAGAACACGATCCCCATGAACAGTGGTGTCGTGACCTTGGAGATCAGGAGCGCCAGCCCCATCCATCCGCGAAAGACCGGGCCCAGGTGGCCAGGAATGACGAGGCCGCCGAGGATAAGTACGCCAGCCAGTGCGCCGAACACGTACATCGGCGTCTGGTGGTCGCGCCACCACATGATCGCCGCCAGGACGGCGAACGCCGCGCCGACGGTCAGGCCGAACTTGCGTCCTTCTGCCGGGCTCAATCGAGCTGGAATTCCGTGCGCCACTCGGTCTGCTCCTCGAACTTGGGTTGTTTGGTTTTCTCGAGCACATAGTTGCCGAGCACGAGAACGTCGATGTGCGTCCGCATGAAGCAGCGATACGCGTCTTCCGGGGTGCACACGATCGGCTCGCCCCGAACGTTGAATGACGTATTCACGACCACGCCGCAGCCCGTCAGGCGATCGAACGCCGAGATCAGGTCGTAGTAGTCCGGGTTCGTCTCAGCGGACACGGTCTGTACGCGCGCTGAGTAGTCGACGTGGGTTACGGCCGGGATGTCGGACTTCGGGACGTTGAGCAGATCGATGCCCCAGAGCCCTTCCTGCTCCGTCGTGAGCGGGATGCGGCGCTCCGTCCGGACCGGCGCCACGAGCAGCATGTACGGCGAGTCGCAGTCGAGCTCGAAATACTCGCTCGCCCGGTCGCGAAGCACGCTCGGCGCAAAGGGCCGGAAGCCCTCGCGAAACTTGATCTTCAAATTCATGTCCGCCTGCATCTTCGAGCTGCGAGGATCGCCGAGAATGCTTCGGTTGCCGAGCGAGCGCGGGCCGAACTCCATCCGGCCATTGAACCAGCCGACGATCTTCTCATCCGCGAGAACCCCGGCCACATGCTCGAGAAGGTCCTCCCTCTCGAACCGCTCGAACGCGGCGCCCTGCTGCTCGAGGAACGTCTCGATCTCCCCGTCCGAGAACTCGGGACCCAGATAGGCGCCCTTCATCTGGTCGCGCCCCTGAGTGATGCGCGGCTGCTTGCAGTGGCGATGCCAGATGAGCTGGGCTACGCCAAGCGCTCCGCCCGCGTCGCCCGCAGCTGGCTGGATCCAGATTTCCTTGAACGGACCATCGCGGAGGATCTTTCCGTTGCCGACGCAGTTGAGTGCAACGCCACCGGCCAGACAAAGGCGATCGAGTCCGGTCTCGCGGTGTGCGGTGCGCACCATCCGCATCATGATCTCCTCGCAGACATCCTGGACCGATCGCGCCAGATCCATCTCGCGCTGCGTCAGCTTGCTCTCGGGCTCGCGCTTCGGACCGTCGAACAGTTTCTCGAAGGCCCCACTGGTCATGGTGAGACCCGTGAGATAGTTGAAATACTCCTGATTCATCCTGAACGAACCGTCGTCCTGGAGGTCGATCAGGTGCTCGTAGATTCGGCTCACATACGTCGGACGGCCGTATGGCGCCAATCCCATCACCTTGTACTCGCCCGAGTTCACCTTGAAGCCGGTAAAATAGGTGAACGCGGAATAGAGCAGGCCGACCGAGTCGGGCCAGCGAAGCTCCTTCAGCAGTTCGAGCTCGCTGCCCCGGCCGACACCGATCGACGCGGTCGCCCATTCCCCGACGCCATCGATGGTGACGACCGCGGCGTCCTGGAATGGCGAAGGAAAAAACGCGCTCGCCGCGTGCGACTCGTGATGCTCGGCATACAGGATCTTTCCCTCGTACCCCGGGAGGTCCTGCCGGAGGTTGTTGTCGAGGAAAAGCTTGTCCTTGATCCACACCGGCCCGGCCTTCAGGAACTGCGACACGCCCCGGGGCGTCACTCCGAGATAGGACTCGAGAATGCGCTCGAACTTCAGCAGTGGCTTGTCGTAGAACCCGACGTGCGCGAGATCCTTCACGCCGATCCCGGCAGTCGCGAGGCAGAAATCGAGCGAGCGCTTCGGGAAGTCGGAGTCACCCTTCTTCCGGGTGAAGCGCTCCTCCTGCGCGGCGGCGATGATCTCACCATCGCGCAGCAGACATGCGGCGCTGTCGTGGTAGTAGGCGGAAAGGCCGAGAATGTATTGTGGTGCCATGGGGACTGCCAGATCCTGTGGTCGGGCGACTTGCGAAGCGGACGGAGTGCTGCCCGCGGGATGGCGCACCCCACGCTTCGGAACATGTGAGTCAACCCCACGCCCACGAAACGCGACCGCACCGTTTTGCCGCCGGGGTTCGCGAACGCCGTGCCATGCTGGCCATGCTGCAAACGCCCCGGAGCCGTGCGAGGGACGTGTTTACGCGGCTATTCCGAGCGGGGGATGGTGCATGTTGCCACGCTGCGTCACGCCGTGTGGCAGATACGCTGCACCGGAGAGCCGCAATAGGCGCCGCCACGCTCAAATGCGAACCGCGCGTGCCGGTGCGCGTCGTGCGCCTTCCGACGCCACACCCCGAACGCGACCCCGCTCTTCATTCATCCGGCGCGGCTCACGGCAGGAGGTCTCGAAGCGGGCTGCCCCCGACGCAGGGGGAGCCTGGGGCATGTGACCACGTTCTCGTGGCACCTGCGCAACAGAATGTTTGCGGTGCGCGCGATCCCTAACGTGCGTTGATGCGCTAACCCGATATCAGTCAACGCGATCGCGTCGGCGCCGGTTGTGCCATGGCTCTTGCGTTTGCGCTCCGCGATCGAGGGCGCATCGCCGGCCTCC
>JANPKQ010000147.1:0-2446 GCA_031426115.1 Gemmatimonadaceae bacterium
CGTTCCGGAGGCTGCGGATGAAGAGACCGGCGCCGACGAGCAGCATCACCGACAGCGCTGCCTGAAAAACGAGCAGTGTCGTGCGCCCGCGCGATCGGCCGCCGGTGTTCGTCCTCCCGCCGGACTTCAGCGTCATGGACAAGTCCACGCGCCCCGTCTGAAGGACGGGCCCGAGACTCGTGAGAATGCCGGTGAGCACGACGGCGGCGATCACGAGCGCGACGATCCTGCGGCTGAGGAACCCCGACTCGAGAGCCATGTCGGGCAACAGCCACGCTTGGAGCGCCGCACCGGCGAAATGTGCCGTGAGCAGGGCGGCAGCCGCGCCGAGCATCGCGAGAACGAAGCTGTCGGCAATTGTCTGGGTGAGAAGCCTGCCCCGCGATATGCCCAGCGCGAGTCGCACCGCGACCTCCTGCTGTCGGCGCAGCGCGCGCGCGAGGAGGAGCGTCGCGACGTTGGCGCAGGCGATGAGCAGCACGATCCCGGCGACGCCGAGCAGCCATGCCGCGACCTTTGCTTCGTTCTGGTCGCCAGGACCGCGGGCGGCAATCACCGATGCAAGCTCGATCCCCGTCGCGAAGGTCCGCGCCTTCGCGACCTCGTAGCCGTGGGTCAGCGTAGCGAAGCCCTGCTCGGTCGCCACACCCCGCGTCGCACCGGGTGCGAGCCGCGCGACGATCCTCAACCAGAGCGAGCCACGATCGGTGGCGAAGTCGGAGCTCGGGGTGTAGGCGGCAGTGGTGATCGGCACCCACACATCCACCGTCTTGAGGTCCACTCCCGTGAAGCCGCGCGGCGCGACGCCAACGATGGTGTACGTCAGGCTGCCGATCAGCAGCTTCTGTCCCAGCACATCGGCTCGCCCGCCATACTGCCTGCGCCATAAGCCGTAGCCGAGGACGGCAACGGGCGTTCCGGTGGGCGGACGGTCTTCCTCCGCGAGGAAGAAGCGTCCGATCTCCGCGCGCACGCCGAGCAGCGGGAAGAGCGAGGCGCTCGCCGCGTTGAGCATGATCGGAATCGCGTCGCGCCCACGTCCGACGGATTCGTTCTGCGGAAACCCGTACGCGGCGAGGCTCGAGAACGAAGGCACCGTCGCGAGGTCGCGGTAGATCGCGTAGTTCAGCACAGGGATCGTGGCCACGTCGCTGTTGGGCCACTTCACGACCTGGTAAATGCGCACAATACCGGATGCATCCTGCACGTGCGGCGGCGGGGAGAGCAGCAGCCGGTCCACGATGCCGAACATCATGGCGTTGGCCCCGATGCCGAGGGCGAGGGTCACAACCACGGCGGCGGTGAAGCCGGGCGCACGCCGCAGCTGGCGGAGGGCGTAGCCGAGGTCCTGTCGCAGGGTGTCGAG
Source organism: Gemmatimonadaceae bacterium (assembly GCA_031426115.1). Classification (GTDB taxonomy): domain Bacteria; phylum Gemmatimonadota; class Gemmatimonadetes; order Gemmatimonadales; family Gemmatimonadaceae; genus JANPKQ01. The sequence continues at coordinate 1,367 of JANPKQ010000147.1, forward strand.
CCATTCGCGGCGCTGCATCTGTCCCTCCCGTTGGCGTGCCGAGTGCGCAAGGACGCGCATGCTTCCATCGAAGTCGCCGAAGCGGGCGCGGCTGCGCTCGAGGGCGGTGGCCGGATCGACGCCGCGGCGGACGAGTGCCTCGACCGCGAGCGCCATGTGGGCGTCGATCTCGTCGCGCAGGTCGGCGTCGATGTCGCGTCCGTGGCGCGACGGGAGTCGGAAGAGCCGGCGAATGCGTCCTGGGTTCATGGGATCTCGCCTCGCGCGTCAGGCCGAGCGCGCGGTGACGGCGAGGATCGACGTCACTGTCGTCGTGTAGCGGAGCCAGGTTTCCGTTTCCGCGCGAAGGTGCCGGCGGCCAGCGGTCGTCAGCGTATAGAACCGCGCGCGGCGATTGTTCTCGGTGATCCCCCACTCGGCGGCGACATACCCGCGCCCTTCGAGCCGGTGCAGCGCCTGATACAGCGCGCTGTCATCGACGCCGACGGTGCCGTCGGACTGCTCATCGAGCCAGCTCGAGATGCCGAAGCCGTGCATGGCGCCCCAGGTCAGCGCCTTGAGTACGAGCAGGTCGAGCGTGCCCTTGAGGAGGGGGAGCGAGTCGGCAGCCATGCTGGTTCCCTATAGAGTGCTCACCGTGTGTGCTGTAGTGAACATGGCGCGTTCGCCTCCGCCTGTCAACAGCGACTGACGGATCAGTCCGGCTTCCGAATCCGGAAGACTCCGACCACAGGAGCGCCGTCCGCGTTGTCGTAGGCCCGCAGCACGGACTGGTCGCCGATGTGCAGTTTGCCGCCGAGGCCGACACTCCGCGCCGGGAAAGGATCCGCGAAGGCAATCTGGTTACCGTCCGGATCGAGGATCCGAAATCTCGATTGCCGTTTACCCGCGCCGTCGAGCGCGTATTCGAGAATCCAGAAGTTGCCTTCGCTGTCGATCTGAAGCGCGTTGAAGAAGTTGTGCGTCTCTGGCCACTCGAGTGCCGCGATCAGCTTGTTGACGTCAGCCTCATTCGCGTAGCGTGAGCCGCGCCGGCTGCTCCGTATCAACTCCTCGTGCGCACTGCGGTCCTCTGCGGTA
>JANPKQ010000148.1:0-2161 GCA_031426115.1 Gemmatimonadaceae bacterium
CTTCCAGAACCTCGACCTTCTTCCGTCGTCGGGGTCTGCGTCAACGGACGCGATCGCGATGCTCGTGGTCCTGGCGATGAGTCGTCTCGAGGAGACGAGAATCGGCGAGTAGGCGCGAGTAGGGAAACCTGGAACTTCAACGGCGAACATGAGGGCTCGACTGCGCGCTGAGCGCTCATCGCTGAAGGACGCCCATCGCTGGTCGCTTGACGGCGGAACAGCGACCGCGAAAAAATGCGTGATGTGAGGCGTATCACCGCTGAACGCGTGTTCACTCCCGCGAAGCGTTGCCGGTCGGCGAGCGGCATCGTCCCGGAGTAGAGGCCTTCGGCCTGCGTTTCTTCGCAACACTCCCGGGAGCGGACATGAGAAAGCCCATGGTGGCCGGCGCGGTGCTTGGAGTGCTCATCGCGGGCGTCCTGATCTTTGGCCGCCCGCGAAAGGGCGCCGAGCGATTCATCGACACGTTCCGGTATGACGTGCACTTCGGGGCGCAGGAGATCACCCTGAATCGCGACGGAACCGCGCACTACACCATCGCCTATCTCGACTCGACCGATGCGTCGCGCACCGAGGTGTCCGACGGACGCTATCGAGTCACCGGTGATACGGCCTTCGTCGGCCTCGCCGCGACGCGACCCGAGGGAGCACCGCCAGCAGCCACCGCTGACACGTCGAGCCTGAAGCTGGTGCTCGTCATCAAGGGCGATTCGCTGGTGTGGACCGATTTCCTTCCAGGGGCGAGCATGGCGTTCGTGCGGAAGTAGGTCGGTCGTTGCGGCGAGCGGTTACTGTGCTTCTGTCACCTCGGCTTCTGTCCGCTCCGAACTGCCGTTGTCACGGAACCAACGGCTAGTTCGGAGTTGAGAGAGGCACAGGTGGCAGAAGCACAGTTACAAACTCAGAGGGATCAGGGTACTCTGTCCCCGACGATTGTCGCGCCGCCCTGAAGCAGCGTCAGCCGCGGCGACGGCGATCCCGGAGCGAAGGTGAGCCGAGCGGTCGGGTCGAAGGTCGGGGCGAAGGAATCGTTCCCCTGTCCGAGCAGACCGAACTCGCCCTGGCCGGTCGCCTGGGACATGAGCTTTCCGTCGCGCTCGAAGATCCGGAGATCGAGTGGCTGGCCGTTGGGGAGCTTCAGCCGATAGGTCCCGCTATATCGCGCGCGTTGCTCGGCCGTCGTCGCGAGATCGAGCGGGGGTGCTGGGGGCGTGACCATCTTCAGGCCGAGCGCGGCGCGCGCGATGTTGTCGGCGACGCGGTCCACGAGCCCACCGTTCGTGTTGCCGAGCACGACGACCGAGAGCGAGTCGTCGGGATAGAGCTGGGCCATCGAGTTGAAGCCGTTGATCCCGCCGCCGTGCTGCACACGCGGGTGACCCTGGATCGTGTCGCGGCCGAGCCCGTAGCCATAGTGCGGGCCGATCGCCGCGCCTTCGGGCGTCGTCATCGCGGCGTACGAGGCCGGCTTCACCGCACGACCCGACGCGAGCGCACGCTGCCACGCCACGAGATCACCGACCGTCGAGCAGAGCGAGCCCGCCGCGAATGGCTGCCCCATGCTGAGCGGATCGGCGTTGACGAGCTTGCGGTCAGGTCCGACGCTGTACCCCTGTGCACGGTGCTTGATGATCGGCCGCGTGTCGCAATAGATGGTGCCCTTCAACCCGAGCGGCGTGAAGAAGCGCTGGCGCAGTTCCTCTCCGTACGGGCGCGCTGCCAGCCGCTCGATGAGCATCCCGAGCATGTAGTAGCCGGAGTTGTTGTACCGCCACCGGCTTCCCATGGCGAAGTCCAGGGTGTCGCTCGCGACGATGCCGAGGAGGCTGTCGTGCGGGAGGTCGAGTCGCATGCGGCTTGCCCACCGCGGGCCGGCGTTGGTGTAGCTCGGGATTCCCGACGTATGGTTGAGCAACTGCCGGATCGTCGCGCCGCGCCACGCCGAAGGCAGCGTCGGAAGGTGCTTCCCGATTGTGTCGTCGAGCGAAAGCTTGCCGTCCTCCATGAGCCGCAGCACTGCCGCCGCCGTGAATTGCTTCGTGATGGAGCCGATGCGATAGACGGTCTGTGGCGTCGCGCGGACGTCGTTCTCGACATCGGCGAAGCCGTAGCCCTTCATCACGACCGTGTCGCGTCCCCTCACGACGGCGACCGACATTCC
>JANPKQ010000149.1:0-3891 GCA_031426115.1 Gemmatimonadaceae bacterium
CTCATCTCCGCGTTTGCGACGCTCGCCCTGCTGCTGGCATCGCTTGGCGTGTACGGCGTCATCTCCAATGGCGTCGCGCAGCGCTCGCGAGAGCTCGGCATCCGCGCTGCCCTCGGTGCGACAGCGGGCCAGATCATGACGCTGGTCTCCCGCGAGATGCTCTGGGTCATCGGGATTGGCCTGGCGATCGGCGGCGTCGGGGCGTGGCTGCTGGCACGCGTGATGACGACCCTCGTCTACGGCGTTGACACCCACGACCTCGCGACGTTCACGGCCGTCCCTGCGGTCCTTGCCCTCGCCGCCCTACTCGCGACGCTGGGCCCGGCGTGGAGGGCGCGCCGCGTCGATCTCGTCGAGGTGCTGCGAGCGGAATAGGGGCATGGGCTGGCTGCACTGCACTCATTAATGAGAAAGCGTGCGGCCGGGAGAATAGCGCAGGTGTGAGCAAAGCACGCCAGTCGTCGGGTGGCTTGTCGATCGTCGGGTGATGCGCGAAGTTGGCGTGCGCATGGACATCGCCATGCGCATCCCCTTCCATCCGCGTTGCGATGCCAGGCAAGAAGGACGCAGGCGTGGTGCTCTCGATCGACGGGCGCGAGGTCCAGGTCACGAACCCGGGCAAGCCCTATTTCTCGCGCGGCGTCTCGCTCTCGAAGCTCGACATCGTCAACTACTACATGGCGGTGGCGGGCGGCGCGATCGCCGGCATCCGCGATCGCCCGATTGTGCTCAAGAGATTCGTCGACGGGGCCGAGGCGCCGCCGTTCTACCAGAAACGCGCGCCCGACAAGCGCCCGGAATGGCTGCGGACGGTGACGCTGTCATTTCCCTCCGGGCGCACGGCCGAGGAAGTCGTCGTCGATGATGCGGCCGGCCTCGCGTGGATCGCCAATCTGGGGTGCATCGAGCTGCATCCGCATGCCGTGCGCGCGAGCGATCTCGATCACCCCGATGAGCTGCGGATCGATCTCGACCCGGGCCCTGGCGTGGCGTGGGACGACGTGCGGCGCGTCGCGATTGAAGCCAAGGCCCTGCTCGCGGAGCTGGGGCTGCGTGGCTGGCCGAAGACGAGCGGATCGCGCGGGATTCACGTCAATGTGCGGATCGAGCCGCGGTGGACGTTCACCGAAGTGAGACGCGCTGCTCTAGCATTCTCGCGCGAGATCGAGCGGCGCGCCCCGTCGCTCGCGACGTCGAAGTGGTGGAAGGAGGAGCGGCACGGTGTCTTCCTTGACTACAACCAGAACGCGAAGGATCGAACGACCTGCTCCGCCTACTCGGTGCGCCCGCTTCCCGATGCGCGCGTCTCGGCGCCCGTGGAATGGGCTGAGATCCCCGACTGCAACCCGGCCGACTTCACCGTCCTGACGATGCCGGCGCGTTTCGCGGCGATCGGTGATCCGCACGCGACGATGGATCAGGCGCCGGGCTCACTGGACATGCTGCTCGAACTCGCCGCACGCGACGAGGCGGCGGGCATCGGCGACGCCCCGTGGCCGCCGCACTTCCGAAAGATGGAAGGAGAGGCCGCGCGAGTGGCGCCGTCACGGGCGAAGGGAGCGGCGAGGAAAACCGGAGCGAAGACCGGAGCGAAAACTGCCCCGAAGACCGGAGCACGGACGAGAATGAAGATGCCGCTCATCGTCGTCGCGAACTCTCCTGACAAGGAGGCCGCACTCGCGGGACTCGAGCGCTGGAAGGCTCGGCATCCCGAGGCGGCGGCGTATCTGGCGGTGGATGATGTCCTCGTGGATGCGATGCGCGGACGCTCGTCAACGTGGACTCGCATTCGCGTCAACCTGCGCGCCGTGCCCGAGGCAGAGCGTCCGGCGCAGGAGGCGCCCGATCCGGACGACGATCCGACGCGAGAATTCAAGGAAGCGCGCGCGAAGCCGAAGTCCTAGACGGCTCCTCCGAAGATCGCTGCCAGTTCGTGCGGCGGTACGACCTCGAGCTGGGCGAAGGTGCAGTCGAGCGGTGGCTTGTCGGTTCGCCAGCGGCGAAATTGGGCGGTGTGGCGGAAGCGCGTCCCCTGCATGTGATCATATGCCACTTCGACGACGAGCTCCGGGCGCAGCGCCTCCCACGACGAATCCTTGCCCTGGCTCCACCGGCTCTGGGCGCCCGGGCGGCGGTGCGCTTCCGAATCCGCGGGCTGCTGCTCGGCCCACGCGCGCCACGGGTGATCGTCCATCGCGTCCGTGCGATACGGTGCGAGGAACTCGACGAGCTCGCGTCGCTTCACGTTCGTGAAGCTGGCGCAAACGCCGACGTGCTCGAGGTTCCCGACATCGTCGTACAATCCGAGCAGCAGCGATCCGACAGCGGTGCTCTCGCTCCCCTTGTGCCAGCGAAATCCGGCGACGACGCAGTCGGCTTCACGCTCGTGCTTCACCTTCAGCATGACGCGCTTGTTCGGCTCGTAGATGCCTGACTCCTTCTTCGCCATCACGCCATCGAGGCCCGCGCCCTCGAAGCGCCGGAACCAGTCGGCTGCGGTATCGCGATCACCGGTTGCGGGAGTGAGATGCAGCGGTGGCACGACGCCACCAAGCAACGACTCGAGCGCGCGGCGCCGCTCGCGGAACGGCAGGCCGGTGAGGTCGCGATCTCCCTCGCAGAGCAGGTCGAAGAACACGACCGACGAAGGAATCTCCGCCGCCAGTTTCGTGACGCGCGACGCCGCCGGGTGAAGTCGGAGCTGGAGCGAATCGAAGTCGAGGCCTCCGTCGCGCGCGATGACGATCTCCCCGTCGAGTACGCACCGTTCGGGCAGCTGCTTCTTCAGCGGATCGACGAGCTCGGGGAAGTACCGCTCGAGGGTCTTTCCGTCGCGACTCTGAATGAAGATCTCATCCCCGTCGCGAAAGATCAGTGTTCGAAAACCATCCCACTTCGGCTCGAAGATCCATTCGTCGCCGGAGGGAAGCTCGCCGACCCGCTTGGCGAGCATCGGGAGGATCGGCGGATTGAGCGGAAGCTCCACGGCGCTATGCCGTTTGCAGGATGAGCGCGATCGCGCGGCTGACGCGCTGGTAGGACTGGGTCTCCCGCTCGAACTGCTGCCGGCCCGGCGCGGTAACGCGATAGTACCGCGCGCGGCGATTCTCGGCGGTGCGCCCCCACGTGTCCTGGACCCATCCCTTGATCAGCATCCGCTGGAGCGCCGGGTACAGCGAGCCCTCCTCCACACGCAGGACGCTCCCCGACGTGCGCTCGATCGCCTCGGCGATCTCAAAGCCGTGCAGCTCCCCGTCCCGAAGCAGCGTCTTCAGGATGAGCATGTCGAGTGTTCCGGGCGGGATTTCCGAGGGCAGGGCGGCCATGACATAGCCAAGCTATGTAACGGCGGGAAGCGGGGTCAAGGTCGGTGGTTGGGCTGGGTTTTGTGCGGTTGGGACGGTCCCGGTGTTGGGCTGGCATTTTAGAAGCCTGAACTGGAAGAGCATGAAGAGATGAAGAACATGAAGAGCGCCGAAGGCACTGAGGCCTCCGCGCACCGGAGCTCGACGGCAACTGCAAAAAATTGACGAAAACCCTCTCATTCATCGTTCGTCGTTCCCGGGCGCCGCGACCTCAACGCGCTCGGAATCCTTCAGTCCTTCATGTTTCCTTCATGCTCTTCCAGTTCAGGCTTTTAAAGAATTCAGACCCTGACCGGAATCGTGACGAGCGCCGACCAACCTCCCCTTCACCGTCAGCGCGCGTGCCGGGCGAGACGCGCGGTGAGGTGCCGCTTCACATCGGGCCACTCCTCGACGAGGATGCTGTACATCACGCTATCGCGCGCGCTCCCGTCGCGGCGGGGATGGTGCCGGCGGATGACGCCATCCTTGTGGGCGCCAAGCGCTTCGATTGCCTTCTGGGATGCGAAGTTGAAGTTGTCGGTGC
>JANPKQ010000150.1:0-33709 GCA_031426115.1 Gemmatimonadaceae bacterium
TCGTTCTCTTCCGGTTCCATGGAGCAGGTGCTGTAGATGAGAAGACCGCCAGGCACGACGATGTCCGCCGCCGCCCGGAGCAACGATCCCTGCAGCGCGCTCATCACCGCCAGATCGGAAATGCGAAGCCGCCAGCGCGCGTCAGGATGGCGGCGAAACGTCCCCGTCCCCGTGCACGGGACGTCGAGCAGCACGGCGTCCACCGGGCCAACGGCCGGGTGCCGCGCATCGCCGGCAAGGACCTGAATGTTCCGGACATCGAGGCGCTGGATGTTCGCGCGCACGCGTAGCAGGCGCGCATGCGAGCGGTCCGACGCATACACGACCGCTGCGCGCCGCGACAGCTCGAGGCTCTTGCCACCGGGCGCAGCGCACAGGTCGGCAACCACGGATCCCGGAGCGATTGCAGCGTACTCGGTGACCAGCGTGGCCGCCGGATCCTGGATGAAGAACAAACCCTGCCGGAAGGTCCCGAGCTCAGTGAGCGAGACCGGGCTGCTGATGCGAATGCTGTCGGGCACGAGCGGCACGTCCTCGACGTGGACACCCGCCGCCTCGAGCGAGGCCTCGAGCTGCTCGCGAACGATTCCGAATGGCCGCGCGATGACGGGCGCCTCGATGTTGTTCGCCGCGAGCAGCCGCTCTGTCTCCTCCGCGCCCCAGCGCCCCACCCACCGTGCGACCAGCCAGCGCGGATGCGAGTGGGCAAGCGCGAGCGCATCGATGGGATCGCTCGGCGGCGTGAACGAGAGATCCTCACGCTCGCGGTCGATCCGGCGCAGCACGGCATTCACGAGCTTGCTCGCCCCGAGGCCGTGGCGCCTCTTCGCCAGCTCGACGGTCTGGGCGATCGCCGCATAGGCAGGCACGCTGCGCATCCGCAGCAGCTGGTAGGCGCCGAGCCTCAACAGGTCAACGACGTCGGCATCGAGCCGCGCGAGTCCGCCGCGCACGCGCGCATCGACGATGGCGTCGAGCCATCCACGGCGCCGAAGCATCCCGTAGACGAGCTCCTGGGTCCACCGGCGGTCTCGCGCATCGAGCGGATCGACGCGGCGCTCGAACGACGGGTCGAGCAGCTCACCGCCGCGCATGTCGGCGCAGATGTCGGCGCTGATCCGCCGGGCGTCCGTGACGCCGCCCTGAACGGCCACCGAGCCCGGGGTGCTCGAGCGCGGTTCCGCCATCAGGTCGGCACTCCGGTGGACACGGTCAGGGCGACCGGCGCGTCACGATCCTCCGTCGGCGTCATAGGCGGAAAGATAGTCGGTCGCGGCGGCTTCGGCATCAGCCGCACCCCAGATCCCCCGGATGACCGCGACTCCCCATGCCCCCGCACCGCGCAGCCCGCGGACGTGTCGCGGCAGGACTCCGCCAATGGCGATCACCGGCAGGATGGTGCGCTCGATGACGCCCATGATGAATGCCTCTCCGCGCTCCTGCTCACCGGTCTCGGACTCCCCCGGAAAGACGTGGCCCGCGACGGCCCACGCAGCGCCATCCCGCTCCGCCGTCGCTGCCTCTTCCGGCGAGTGGATGCTTGCGCCGACTGTCAGCGCAGGCGCCATCGCGAGCGCGTCCGGGATCGGAATCGATCGCGAGGTGAGCTGGACCGCACGGGCACCGGTCGCGAGCGCCACATCGACCCGGTCGTTGATGACGACCCAGCACCCGGATTCGGCCTGGATCTCCACCAGCTTTCCCGCGAGCGAATTCATGTCGGCCGCGGACAGCCGATGGGTGCGCAGGTGCACCGCTCCCCGAGGGCCCATCACCCGCATGACAGCCGCGGCCCGATCGAGAAAGCCGGGTCGTGCGGCGATGTCATCGCTCGTGACGGCGTGCAGGATGGGGATCGCGAGTGTCGGCGGCACCGAGTGCCTACGTGACCTGGGGCTCCGTTGTGCCGAACTGGTCGCCGACCTTGATCCCGCGTCCCTGGGACCAGTCCAGTGCGGCCAGCCGGCGCTTTCCGGCGGGGTGGACGTACGCCACGCGGACGGCCCCCCGGCGGCAGGCGACGAGCATTCCACTCTCGTCGATGTCGAGCACTTCCCCCGGCTGGCCGATCGCCGATCGGATCACGCGCGGGCCGAACAGCTTCACATCGATGCCATCGAGCGTCGTGAAGGCTCCGGGCCTCGGATCGAAGGCGCGGATGGTCCGGCAGATCGTCTCGCCATCCGCCTCCCAGTGCACGCGCGCCATCTCGCGGTCGATCTTTGGCGCGTACGTCGCCTGGGCATCGTCCTGCGGCTCCTCGATGAGCTCATCCACCGACATCATCGTCAGTGCCTCGAGCAGCGCCAACGCGCCGAGCTCGGAAAGGCGAAGCTGCAGCTCGCCGTACGTCTCGTCCTCCGCGATCGGCGTCGCGGACCGGAGCAGCACCGGGCCGGCATCGAGCGGGACGACCATCCGCATGATCGACACGCCGGTTTCGGTCAACCCGTCACGGATCGCCGCCTGGATCGGCGCGGCGCCCCGCAGCTTCGGCAGGAGCGACGCATGAATGTTCAGCGTGCCCAGCCGGGGGAGGTCGATGATCGGCGCGGGGAGCAGCCGGCCGTAGGCGACGACGATCGAGATGTCAGGCTGGAGCCCGTCGAGATGCCCCATCAGCGAGGCATCGCGCATCGACGCCGGCTGGAGGACTGGCAGGTCTTCCTCCAGGGCGACGAGCTTCACGGGAGACGAAACCAGCGTCGAGCGTGAGCGCCCAACCGGGCGGTCGGGCTGCGTGACGACGCCGATGACATCGAAGCCCTCGCCGAGCAGCGCGCGCAGCGTCGGCGTCGCGAACTCCGGCGTGCCCCAGAAGAGCACCCGCACTCAGAGCTCTCCGTCGTGGTGATGCTCTCCCTTCAGCTCGGTAGCCACGTTGCGGAGCATGCCCGGGTAATCCTTGCGCATCCCCTCCCACTTCGCGATGGCGGCACGCCGCTTCAGGATGCTGAGGTAATCGATGAACAGCTTGCCGTGGAGATGGTCGATCTCATGCTGCAGGCACCGCGCGAGCAGGTCAGTCGCCTCGATGGTGAAGGGATTTCCCGCGCGGTCCAGCGCGTCCACGACGATGCGGGCCGGGCGCTCGACGTCGCCGTAGATCTCGGGAATCGAGAGGCAGCCTTCCTCGCCCTTCGCCATTCCCTCGGCCTTCGCGACCTCCGGGTTCACGATGACCAGCGGCTGGTCGCCAACATCGATGACCGCGACGCGCTCGAGGCGACCGACCTGGGGTGCCGCGAGGCCGATGCCCTCGGCGGCGTACATCGTCTCGAACATGTCGTCGATGAGGGCGCGGAGCGAGTCATCGAAGCGCGTCACCGGCACCGTCTCCTTGCGGAGCACCGGCGAGCCGAGCACGTGGATGTCCAGCAGGCTCACGTCTGCGGCTTCGGCTCGACGGCCGGCTCCGTGATGACCCGGGCGATCCGGCCGCGCTCGATGACGAGGCGGGACTCGCCGGACCGGATGGTGATCCGGTCTTCCATCGTTTTCACGGGCGCGCCGTCCTTGAGCGTCTCCTTGATGTTCTCGACCTTGCCGATGATCCCGCCGGCCGTGACGATCTCGTCGCCCTTGCGCACGTTCCTCAACCGCTCCTCGTGCGACTGCCGCTGCTTCTGCTGCGGGCGGATCATGAGGAAATAGAAGATCCCGAAGATCAGCGGGATCTGGATGAGGAACATCGTCGTGTTGGCCCCGCCGCCTTCGGCAGACGGCGTGAAGAGCAGCAGGGCGAGCGTGGAGGTCATGGAACGGAGACGGGGCGTGAGTGATAGCGGAGGAGCCAGTCACGGCTCCATGCGTCGAAGCTGCCTGACTGGACCGCGGCGCGCGCGTCGCGCATCAGCGCGACGAGGAAATGTACATTGTGCAGGGAGAGAAGGCGCAGCCCCAGCACCTCGTCCGCGACGAAGAGATGGCGGATGTAGGCGCGGGAGAAGCGTGCGCAGGTCGAGCAGCTGCACTCGCGATCGAGGGGCGCGGGATCGGCGCGCAGCTGGGCCCGGCGGACGTTGAGCCGGCCATCGCTCGTGAACGCCGTTCCGTTGCGTCCCATCCGCGTCGGCGCGACGCAGTCGAAGAGGTCAACGCCGCGCCTGACGCCCTCGACCAGGTCGTCGGGAAAGCCGACCCCCATGAGGTAGCGCGGCTGGCCAGCGGGCAGTGCCTCGTGGCATGCATCGAGTGTCGCGTACATGGCTGGCTTCGGCTCACCGACGGACAGGCCGCCGATCCCGAAGCCGACCCAGTCGCCCATGTCGCGGATCGCCTGTGCCGCCTCGCGCCGAAGCTCGGCGTGGATGCCACCCTGGAGGATCGGGAAGAGCGCCTGCTCCGATCCCGCCGGCCGCGGCGCCGCGGACTCGAGACGCGCAACCTCCGCGCGACATCGTGCGAGCCATCGCAGGCTCCGCTCGCTCGCATCGCGCGACGCCGCGATCTCCGATTGTCCGGGAATGACGTGATCGAACTGCATGATGACGTCGGCGCCGAGATTGCGCTCGATCGCCATGACCGACTCCGGCGTGAACTGCCGCCGCGATCCATCGATGTGACTGCGGAACTCGACGCCATCCTCCGAGACGGTGCGCAGCGTCTCCAGCGAAAAGACCTGGAAGCCTCCCGAGTCGGTGAGGATCGGGCCGTCCCACCCCATGAACCGGTGCAGCCCGCCCATTTCCGCCACGAGGTCATCCCCCGGGCGCAGGTGGAGGTGATAGGCGTTGGCGAGGATCATCGTCGCGCCGGCCTCGCGCACCTCACGCGGATCGAGCGTCTTCACCGTCGCCTGGGTGCCGACCGGCATGAACGCCGGGGTTGGCACGTCGCCGTGGGGGGTCGTGAAAACGCCGGCGCGCGCGGCGCCGGCGTGTGCGACTGTCTCGAAACGAAAGGTCACGACGCCGGGCGAGCGGCGGGCGGCGGCACGTTCGGAACCGGGGGATTCTGGCGGCCGGTGATGTTCAGCGTGATCGCGTTGTTCTCCGGCGCGCACGAATAACCGATATAGATCGGATGCTCGCCACGATCGCCCTCCATCCCGCTCGGCGGATCTACCTGCAGCCGCGCGATGAGCGCGCCGAAGATCGCATCCATTGCCTCGTCGCCCGACGAGCGTGTCACCTGCGCCTTCTGCACGGCGCCCGACCGGTCGAGCTCCGTCATGATGCGCGCTTCGCCCGTGGCGAACCGATTGCTGCCCATGAGGCGCGGACACTGCGTGCTGAGGAGCGCATCCGACTGGTCGCGCACTTCGCTTGGCGTCAAGCGCGGCTCGCCCTCGGTGGGGACGTAGTAGCGCGTCGTCGTCGTGCACGCCGCCGCGAGGGCGAGGGCGCTACAGCACGACCATCGCATCGCCGAACGAATAGAATCGGTACTCCGCATCGATCGCCTCCTGGTACGCGCGCATCGTCAGCTCATGCCCCGCGAATGCCGAGACCAGCATGAGCAGCGTCGAGCGCGGAAGATGAAAATTGGTCACCAGTTTGTCTACAGCATGTATACGTTGGGGGGGCCGGATGAAGATTCGGGTTTCGCCCGGTCCGCGAGCGACCGTCCCATCCGGTCTCCATGCACTCGCCAGCGCGCGGACCGTCGTGGTGCCCACGCCCCAGATGGCTGCGCCACGCCGCCTGCAATCCTCGAGGACGTTCGCCGCGGAGTCGCTGATCGAGTACACCTCCTCGTGCATGACATGCTCGGCCGGGTCGTCGTGCTCCACCGGCTTGAACGTGCCCGCGCCGACATGGAGCACGATCTCCGCGCGTCGTACCCCGCGCGCCTCCAGCGCCGCGAGCAGCTCCGGCGTGAAGTGCAGCCCCGCGGTCGGCGCCGCTACCGAGCCCGACTCGGCGGCATAAACGGTCTGGTAGCGATCAGTATCCGGCGCTGCATCGGCTCGCTCGATGTACGGCGGCAGTGGCACATGACCGAACCGCTCGATCGCTTCGTCCACCGGCAGAGCTGACCGAAGGCGCACGATGCGGGTCCGTCGGTCGGTGATCTCGAGAATCTCGACATCGAGCCCCTCGCCGACATGCACGACGCGTCCCGGTCGGAGCTTCCCCCCCGGATGCACCATCGCCTCGAAGCGATCATCGCCGAGTGGTCGCAGGAGGAGGACTTCCGCGGGCGCCCCTGAGTCTCGCCGGCCCAGCAACCGCGCGCGGAGCACTCGCGAGCGATTGACCGCGAGCACGTCCCCGGGCGGGATCAGCGATGCGAGATCCCTGAAGACGCGATGACTGATGGACCCGCTCGCCCGATCGACCACCATGAGCCGCGACGAGTCGCGCGGCGTCACCGGATGCTGCGCGATGAGCCGCGGAGGGAGGACGAAGTCGTAATCCGACGTGCGTGAGCCGCGGACTATCGGATCCGTGTCAGGTGGCCGCGGACTGGACACAGGGAGAGTGATGACGTGCTCGGCGCTGCAATGAGAATGGGTCAGGCCGCGGATAAACGGACTGGCGCGGACAACTGCAATTGCAACTACAACGGCCAACTACAGCCGCGGATTACGCGGATGAACGCGGATTGGGCAACGACAACCGCATTAGGGGGCACGTCGGCGCGGAGCTCCGGCGCCGCGGTCGTTCCTGATGTTCCGCCGTCAAGCGGCCAGCGGTCAGCGTCTTTCAGCGATCGGCTCTCAGCGCGCGGTTGAGCCCTCATGTACGCCGTTGCAGTGACCACCGGCGACCATTCCACCCGCCGTGCTTCGCCTTCGTCTCCAGAAGCTTCGGAACGCCACAACCTAGAACAGCGTCGCCTGATCCCCCCTGCTCGGCGGCGTGTATCCGAGGTGCCGGTACGCCTGCGCCGTCGCCACCCGCCCCCGCGGAGTGCGCTGGAGGTAACCGTTCTGCACGAGGAATGGCTCGTAGACTTCCTCGATGGTGCCGGGATCCTCCCCGATCGCCGCAGCGATGTTCGCGACGCCGACCGGACCCCCATCGTGTTTCTCGATGATCATCCTGAGGATGCGCGCATCCATGTCATCGAGGCCGACCTCGTCCACATCGAGGAGCTGGAGAAAGCGTCGCGCAAGATCGCGGGTGATGACCCCATCGCCCTTCACCTGTGCGAAGTCGCGGACGCGGCGGAGCAGTCGGTTGGCGACACGGGGCGTGCCGCGCGCGCGTCGGGCGAGCTCGCTGGCCGCGTCATCCTCGACGACGACCTTCAGGAAGCTCGCCGTGCGAAGCACGACCTGCTCCAGATCGGCCGGCGGGTAGTAGTTGAGGCGCAGCTCGATGCCGAAGCGCGCGCGCATCGGCGCGGTGAGCATGCCAAGCCGGGTTGTCGCCCCGACGAGGGTGAATCGCTCGATCGGCATGGAGATCGTCTGCGCCTTCGGCCCCTCCGACAGCCGAATGTCGATCCGATAGTCCTCCATCGCCGGATACAGGTACTCCTCGATGACGGGGCGCAGCCGGTGGATCTCGTCGATGAAGAGGATGTCGCCGGCGCGGAGGTTGGTGAGCGTCGAGACGAGGTCGGCGGGCTTCTCGAGGGCAGGCCCCGAGGTCGTCCGGATGTTGACCGCCATCTCCCGCGCAATGAGCTCGGCGAGCGTCGTCTTGCCGAGTCCCGGGGGCCCGAAGAACAGGGTGTGGTCCAGGGGCTCGCGCCGGCCGAGTGCAGCGTCGATGTAGACCCGGAGGTTCTCCTTGATCTTGTCCTGGCCGATGAACTCCGCCAGCCGCTGCGGGCGGAGCGAGAGCTCGACGACAGACTCTTCGGCGAGCGCCTCCGGTGTGGTGATCTCTGCGCGGGACATACGGATACACTACCTCTGAACATGGGTTGAGCCAAGCGTTGCACCCGACAACATAAGCCGAAGAAAGTCCGAATCCGAGGCCCTGCTTCCGGAGGATTCGCAGGTGACCAGCCGGTTGGCCCCATGCGCGCCGCCATCGAGGCCGGAAACGACTGACCTCGCCGGCCACCTCCCTCGCCGCACGTTTCGCGGCGCCCCCGCCCCGCGTCCTTCCAATGGATGAGCCCGCCACGCCGCGCGCGAGCTCCGGTCGCAGATCCGTCGCCCGACCCGCACCCTCATCGACCCCCCCCCGTGTCCCTTAAACGAACTCCGCTCAACGCACCTCGCCGAATGCGCCCTGTCGGCTTCCGCGTCCTCGCCGTCCTGTTCCTTTCCGCGTGCGACATTCCCACGAGCGCGCCCAACTGGGAAACGCGCTGGATCGTTCGGGCCGAAGAGACGACGATCCCGGTCGCATCCCTCCTGCCCGGGAAGATCACGGAAGCGGGCGGGGAGTTCGCCATGTCGGTCAGCGGAGGCTCGATCTCGAGGTCGCTTGGCGATCTCTGCTCCGCTTGCGCGCCACTGAACGGAATGGTCGCGCCGAAGCCCGCCTTCTCGACGACGCTGCGGTCGGAAGTCCCGTTTCCTGTGGACCTCGATTCCCTCGTCCTGACGCGCGGTAGCATCCAGGTGCGCGTCGCGAACAACTTCGGCTTCGACCCGATCCGCCCGGCCGCGGCGCCTGGCTCCTCGCGGGGGTCTATCACGATCACAGTCCGCAACGGCGCCACGGTGCTCGGCGTGCACACGATCGACGGAAACGCGACCGCATTCGCGCCCGGGACGGCGCTGCTCGAGACCGTGACCTTCTCACCTTCGGGGCTCCCGCGGACGATTGGAGGAACCGTCGCCTTCGAGGTGATGATCTCCTCACCCGTCGGAGATCCGGTCGCCATCGACACGGCCCAGTCGTTGTCCGTCGAAGCAGCCGATGCATCGATCGGCGCGAGCGCCGCAATGGTGCGCGTCCGCGAGCGGACGGTGACGGCCGAGCCGATGACGCTTGACCTGTCGGGATTCGACCCGGATCTCGCGGCGCGCGTGCGGCGAGGATCGGTGGTCCTCGACATGGTGAACCCGTTCGCGGTCGGTGGCACGCTGACGGCCACCCTCACCGCGCCCGGCGTGACGTTGGTGCGGCCACTCGCCGTCGCACCGGGGACGTCGCAGGCGCGGCTGGAGTTCTCCGGACCTGAGCTGCGCTCCCTGTTCGGTCCCGCCCCGGTGACGATCGCGGTATTCGGTCCGCTCAGCGCGGCACCCGCCGGCCTCGTCACGGTCCGACCGGGGCAGCGACTCACCGCGTCAGGGCGCCTCGAGCTCTTCGTCAGCACCAACAGTCCGGAGGATGGCCAATGATCAGCGCGACGACCGTCCGATCGGTTGTGCGAGCGGCACTGCTCCCGCTCGCCATGGCATGTGCGTACGCGCTGCCGCTCTCTGCGCAGGTGCCGAGTGCGAGCGCACCAGCCCTCGCAATGGCCGACAACTATGCCGCCATGGCAAAGGGCTTCAACGCGGTGGCGTGGAACCCTGCGATGCTCGGGATGCCCGATCGCCCGCGCTTTTCCATCGGCCTCCTGCCGGTTCGTGGGGGAGTTGGCATCGGTCCGATCACGATGGGCGACGTCGCCGAATACCAATCGCGGTTCCTCGACGACGCGGTAAAGGAAGAATGGCTGCGTCGCATCATCGCCAACGGGGGGGAGAAGGGAAGTGCGAGCGGCGACCTCACGTACCTCGCCATGAGCGCGGGACGCATTGGCTTCCAGCTCTCGACGATGTCGCAGCTTTCCGCGAACCTGAGCCCTGATGCCGCGGAGCTCCTGCTGTTCGGCAATGCGGAACGCACCACCGGCGAGGACTTCGACCTTGGCAACTCCCGCATCCAGGGCATGGTCACCACCACCGCCGCGGCGACCTTTGCGCAGACGATTCCCATGCGCCTCCTCCTGCCGGTTGCAGAGCAGCACGTGAGCGTCGGCGTCACTGTGAAGTACACAGTTGGCAACGCCCTCATCCTCGGTCGCAACACCGGCAGTACGGTCTCGAACACCGGGGGTGACATCGACGTGTCCTTCCCCGTCATCCAGAGCGACAGTGCCGCGAGCGCGAGGACGATCGACCGTGGCCGCGGGATTGGCGTCGACGTCGGCGCAGCATGGCGCGGTGGTCCGCTAACCATCAGCGCGACAGTTCGAAACCTCTACAATTCCTTCGCCTGGGACACTGCGGGCTTCGTCTACCGTCCGGGCACCGTTCGATTCGACGGCACCAGCGGCGATGCCCAGATCGACATGGAGAGTTACGCGAACGCTCCGTCGGAGCTCAAGCATGCGGTGCAGGGCGCAACGTACGCCCGCCAGTTCTCGGTCGGGGGGGCTTGGCGAGTGAACGAGAAGTTGCTCGTCGCGGGCGATGTCCGACAGCACCTCGGCGCCGGTGTCCCGACCGGCCCGCGCTCCCATTTCGGCGTAGCGACCGAGTATCGGCCAATCCGGGCCCTGACGATGCGCGGCGGCATCGCGCTGATCACCGGCGGCTACCAGCTCGGCGGCGGCGCCGGGATCGACGTCGGGCCGATGAGCGTGTCGGCAAGCGTCGGCCAGCGACGAGGTGCGTTTGGTGCCGACAACATGGCGGCGTTCGGACTGAGCTTCGGCGATCGGTAGTCCGCCCGCATTTGCAGCGGCGGCTCGCGTGTGGCATGTTGGCTCCGGAACTCTCACGGAGCTTGACCGATGATTCTCGTGGCAGGAGCGACCGGAGTACTCGGCTCGGAAGTCGTGAGGCGACTTCGCGCCCAGGGACAGGCGGTGCGTGCGCTGGTCCGGACAACGTCAGCCCCGGACAGGATCGCGCAGTTGGAGCGGCTCGGTGCGGAAGTCGTTCGGGGCGACCTGAAGGATCGGCCATCGCTCGATGCGGCGGTTCACCGCGCCGAGGCGGTCATCTCGACGGTCACCACCATCCTCACCTCGCAGCCCGGAGACTCGTTCTCCGCGACCGACGGTGGTGGGACGATCGCCCTGATCGACGCAGCCAGGGCGGCGCGCGCGAAGCACTTCGTGTTCGTCTCCTTCGATACGGCCCGGGTGCCGGACTCGCCGCTCACGGCCGCCAAGCGCGACGTGGAGGAGCATCTTCACGCCAGCGGAATGACGTACACGATCCTCCAGCCTTCACTCTTCATGGAAAGCTGGCTCGGTCCGTTCCTCTTCGCCGACACCGCGGCGGGAACGGCGAAGGTCTACGGTGACGGGACTGACCCGATCAGGTACGTCGCCGTGGCCGACGTTGCCGAGGTTGCGGTCCGCTCGCTCACCGTGCCCGCCGCGCGCAACGCGACCATTCCATTTGGCGGACCTGAGCCCATCAGTCAGCGAGAAGCGGTGCGCATCTTCGAGGAAGAGTACGGGAGGCCGTTCGCGGTAACCGACATTCCCGAGGGAACGCTCGAGGCACAGTGGAGATCCGCCGAGGACCCCTTTCAGAAGACCTTCGCCGCGCTGATGCTCGGTGTTGCCACCGGCCTGAGCAGCGATGTGAGTGTCCCACCGAGGGAGTTCGGACTCACGATGACCTCACCCCGGGAGTTCGTGCGCCGCTCTGCGTCGGCCCGCTAGCGGCACTGCCGATCATTCGATACCGACAGAGGCGCCGCCGTGCCCGGCGGCGTCCGCGGGCCGACGTCACTGCGAGCGAGGGTCAGGGCGGACGGCTCGCGGCGACGTACACGTCGTCCAGGTAGAGCGGACTCGCCTGAACGGTGCCAGTGTCGAACGTGACAGCCCACAGCTTCATCCCGCTCGTGGTTCGGTACGTAACGTTGAGGTGCTCCACTTTCAGGACGCCATCCACCCAAATGCGCTGCCACCCGTTCGACTGACCGACGGCGTTCAGCTGGACTTCGATCTCGTACTTGTGCCATGCATTCGCCGTCGGAACAAAATTGATGTCGTGGTAGGTGGCCTCTGGCGAATTCCCGGCGCCAATCGCGTACCCCCCGCCGCACGTCGGCGGATTCGCGGTGAGCTTCGCCGCGCCGAGCCAGTTGGTGTAGGTTCGAAGCGTCCAGTCTTGAGCTTCGAAGACGTACGCGAACATGAACTCCTGGCGGTGCCGGTTGTTCGGATCGTCGGCACAACTCCCGGTCGTGCCCCACCCGACGCCGTACGATCCCCACTGCGTCGTCGAGCCGCGGATCCCTCCTGCGCGCAGGCCTGGATTGGACGCTTCGTATGCCGAGGACCGATACATCCAGAAAGACAGGAAGAGCCGTTCGTAAGGTGATGTCGAGCCAGTCGCTACGAAGTGCGAAAGGGACGCACCGCCTGGAGCCAGCCTGAGAATTCTTGTACCGCTCACTGCCGTGATTCCTTCCGCGGCGGCTGTCGCCATTGAGTATCCGCTCCCGACCATGTCGTGCCATCTACCTGCATCGTTCAGCGAGCCGGACTCGAAGTTGTCGGTGAACAGTCCGCCTGTTGGCATGGCAGAGACGGTTACCGCGGCAGTGGCGGTTCGCCCGTCGCAGGTTGCCGTGATAGTGGTGACACCGGAGGCAATTCCCCGCACGAGCCCTGTGACGGACACCGCGGCCGTGGTGGTCGCGGAACTCGTCCAGCTGATCTGGCGCCCGACGATCGGGTGCCCATTCGCATCCCGCAGCGTTGGCACGATCTGCTGTGTGGCGCCTACAAATATTGTGGTGGTCGTCGGTGAGACCGTCAGGCTCGCGACGTCCTGACGAACCTGTATGGACGCGGTGTCCGCGAGCGTGCCCTGTGCGACGACAACGCGCGCGGTGCCGGGGCTCAAAGCCGTCACCCGTCCGGACGCGTCGACCGCCACAATCCCGGCATCGAGCACAGACCAGTTCAGCCCATTCACTGCGAAGGGGTGGCCGAGCGCATCGACAACCTGCAGCTGCAGTGTCGCACCGATGGCGCGCAGGACGTCTACCTGCGGCGTCACGCTGACCCACTCCGGATCGGCCGGCACTGGATTCACGATCTCGCCGGTCTCGCACGCGACGATGATCAAGGTCGCAAGGATGCAAATGGACGTCATGATGCGCCGCGGAAGGAAGGACATGGTCGTAGCCCCCTATTCGAGATCGCCGCGATCCACCCAAGCGTTGCGGCACGTTGGCGTTCCACGAACTCGAGTGGCAGTAAGAAGCCGCCAGAGCTCGCAAAGAGCGCTGGCGGCTGGGCCGACATGGCGAGCGGTGTCTCACGCTCACGGTAGTCCCCTGGCTCTGCGCCGCCGCCTTTCGACGGGTTTGCTCTGAGCAGCGAATCTGGGTTGTCCCGGCGTTGGGGAGTATCGCATTCGCAATGCGGACTCGCGTGCCGGACTTACTTCTCTAATGACGTGTGTGCCAGCCCACCGGCAACACGTTGAGGCAGCGCGGCTCGACGGAATTGCGTCGCAGCCGTGCGTTCCGACGCAAACATCGGTGTAACACGTGCTTCCGATGCCCCGAGTGATCTTGGACACAACGGAACTTCCGTGGCGCTCCAAGCAAAGATCCCATCGAAAGCCGGTAAACCAGTGCGCCTTCAAGCAAGTGCGCGTCACGCTGCGATGCGGCCCTCAAAGGCACCTGGACGTGTCCAGGTCGCGATTTCATCACACGCGGGCGCGAAGTGAGGCCAGGCGCTCGCCGGCGGCCTTGAGCGTATCGAGCTTCTTGCAGAACGCGAAACGGATCAGCGATTTCCCCATCGCTGGATCGTGGTAGAAGCTCGACCCCGGCACGCCGGCGACGCCGATGTCCTCGGCCAGCCAGTGGGCGAACGCCGTGTCATCGAGGTCGCTGAGCTCCGAGAAGTCGGCGAGAATGTAGTATGCGCCCTCGGGCACCGAGAACGAGAAGCCCGCTTCGGTCAGCGCCGCAACGAGCACTTCGCGCCGGGCGCGGTAGTCCACTGCGAGATGGTTGTAGTAGTCGGCGTCGAATGCCATGCCGACCGCCCCGGCGGCCTGTAGCGGTGCCGGGGCGCCGACGGTGAGGAAGTCATGCACCTTCCGGATCGCCACGGACTGCGTTGCCGGCGCGATGGCGTAGCCGAGCCGCCACCCGGTGCAGCTGAACGTCTTCGACAGGCCCGAGATGGTGATGGTGCGCTCGCGCATTCCGGGCCACGTTGCGATCGGATGGTGGCCCCCGGCGTATCGAATGTGCTCGTAAATCTCGTCGGTGATCGCCCAGACGTCGTGCTCCCGACAGAGATCGGCGATGAGGGTGATCTCGTCACGCGTGAACACCCGACCCGTCGGGTTGTGCGGCGTGTTGACGATGATCGCCTTCGTCTTCGACGTGAATGCGGCGCGCAGCTTGTCCGGGTCGATGCGCCAGTCCGGCTGCTCGAGCGGCACGAACACCGGCTTTGCGTCGGCGAGGATCGCGTCCGGTCCGTAGTTCTCGTAATACGGCTCGAAGATGATGACTTCGTCGCCAGGATTGAGCAGCGCGAGGAACGCGGCCGCCATTGCCTCCGTGGCGCCGCAGGTGACGGTGACCTCCCGCTCCGGATCGACTTCCATGCCGTACCAGCGGCGATACTTCTCGGCGATGCCGAGCCGCAACGCTGGGCTGCCCCAGGTGATCGCGTACTGATTGACGTCGCCGTGGATTGCCGCGCACGCGGCATCCTTCATCGGCTCCGGCATCGGGAAGTCCGGAAATCCCTGCGCGAGATTCATCGCTCCGTGCTGCTGGGCGATGCGGGTCATCTCGCGGATGACCGATTCCGTGAAGGTGGCGGTGCGGCGAGCCGTCAGCATCAGCGTCCTCCCGTGACCTGCGCCAGTGCGCGGCGGATGACTTCCGTTGCCGGCTGCCCGCGCGCGCCGGCATCGAGCGCGGCCTGCACGGCCCGCTCGGCGTCCATGGAACTGTACCCGAGCGACACCAGCGCCCGAATCGCATCGTTGGCGCTGCCCTCGGGACGGACCGCGCCACTGCCTGTGCTGCTGCCAAGATCATCGAGCTTGTCGGCGATGTCGAGGATCATCTGCTCGGCTTTCTTCCGGCCCACACGCGGCACGCTCTGGAGCGTCGGGATGTCGTGGTCCCTGAGCGCGCGAACGACACGGTCCGCCGTCAACGTCGAGAGCATCCCGAGGGCCAGCGCCGGCCCCACTCCCTTCGCCGCGAGCAGCTTCTGGAACACTCGGCGCTCATATAGCGAGCTGAAGCCGAAGAGCTGCCACCCATCCTCCTTCACGACGAGATGGGTGTGCAGCGACGTGTCGTCACCGATCCGGCCGACGGTCTCGAATACGCTGAGCGGGACGAGCAGCTCGTAACCGACACCCCCACTCGTCATGATCTCGACGCGGTCCAGCTCCTTTGCGGTGAGCCGTCCCGCGATTTGCGAGATCATGGCCGGAGGCGTCCCGCACGTCCCGCCGGCTCGGGCACTGTGGCGGGACTCGCGGCGCCAACGGCGACCATCGCCGCGCCAACGCGGTGGTTGTACCGGGCCCGCATGATCAGCGCGAGCGCCGCCGCAACGCCGTCGGATGCATCGGCGGGCTGCGGAGCGCTCTTGAGGCGGAGCAATCGCGTCACCATGAACTGCACCTGCTCCTTCGTCGCCGCACCGGTGCCGACGATCGCTTTCTTGATCTCGGCGGGCGGATACTCGTGAATCGGCAGTCCGGCCTGCTGACCCGCGAGGAGGATGACGCCGCGCGCGTGTCCCAGGACGAGGGTCGTGCGGACGTTCCTGGAATAGAAGACATCCTCGACCGCGAGCGCATCGGGGCGGTGCTGGGCGATGAGCTCGCGAATGCCATCGTAGATGTCGCTGAGCCGCGCCGGAAGCGTGTCGCGCGGGCGGGTACGAATCACGCCACACTCGATCAGCGCGGACTGGGCCGATCCGTCGCCTTCCACCACACCATACCCGGTCGTGGCGGTGCCCGGATCGACGCCGAGCACGATCACGCGGTGCTCACGCTTTCGCCATCTCCGCCATGTCCATGTCGAAGTTGGCGGCGACTTTCTGGACGTCGTCGAGGTTCTCGAGCTCCTCGAGCAGCTTGAGCAGAGACTCGGCGGCCTTTCCCTCCACCCGCACCGTGCTCTTCGGAATGGACGTGATCTCGGCTTCGCTGACGTGGATCTTCTTCGCCTCGAGTGCCGTCTTCACGGCGTGCAGGGCCGTCGGCTCGGTCGTGACAACGTGCTGCTCGCCCTCGGTCGCGAAATCCTCCGCGCCTGCCTCGAGCGCGGCCTCGAGAAGTGCATCCGCATCGAGCCCCGCCGCGGCATCGATGTAGATCTGTCCCTTCCGCTCGAACATGTACGCGACGCTGTTCGTGGCGCCGAGATTGCCACCGCCGCGCGAGAGCCGGTGGCGTACGTCGGCGACCGTGCGCGTCGGGTTGTCGGTCAGCGCGTGAATGAGGATCGCGACGCCGCCGGGCCCGTAGCCTTCGTACGTCACCTCGACGTAGTTCACGCCTTCGAGGTCGCCGGTCCCCTTCTTCACGGCGCGCTCGATGTTCTCCTTCGGCATCGACGCGGCCTTGGCGGTGTCGATCGCCGTCCGGAGTCGCGGGTTCCCGGCAGGGTCGCCCCCGCCGATCTTCGCGGCCATCGTGATCTCGCGGATGAGCTTCGTGAAGTGCGCGCCGCGCTTCGCGTCAGTCGCGGCCTTGTAATGCTTGATCTGCTTCCATTTGCTGTGACCAGCCATGGCATGCCCTGCGAGTGCGGATTCGTCGTGGAGGGGAGTGTCTCGCGTGAATATAGGTGGCTTCCTGCCCCTCGGAAACGCTCTTCCTCCCAAACGTGCCGTTTGTGCGCAGTACGCAATGCCGTTCGCTCTGGCAGTTTCCGCCGTTCTTCCCCCCAGGCGGCTACTGGTCGGGATCCAGCATGTCCTCGAACCGCATCCAGTGCTTGTAAAAGTAAAGGTCGGCGTAGCCCATCCCGCCGTTCCGGTTCTTCAGGACAATGAGCTCCGTCGCCCCATCGACGCCGTTGCCCGCCTGATACATCTCTTCGCGGAACAAGCCGAGGACGACGTCTGCCTCCTGGCGCACTGCGCCGAGGGTGCCGAAGTCGTCGAGCTGCGGCCTCGCGTCCTGCCGGTCCCTCGAAATTGCCGGAAGGTGCGCGGTGAGGACGATGGCCACGTGCTGATCCATCGCGACCGTTTTCAGCCGCTGCACCGCCGCGGCGAGCTCCTCATCGCGCGGGCGGGCACCGGCCGACAGCGCCTGGAGGGGATCGACGACGACGAGCTGGAGATCGCGGGCCTCGCCGACGAGCTCCGCGATGCCGTCCGCGGTCCCGGGCGCAGGCGACCGCTCGATGCGCAGGGCGTTGTCGCGGAGTCGCACTGCCGCCGCGCCCACGTTCGCGCGAGAGCCTTCGTCGAGCGTGCCGCGACGCAGGTCATCGATCCGTGCTCGACCCTCGATCGCGAGCGCGCGCTCGAGCACGCGCTCGGCCTCCATCTCGGCGGTGAGAAAGAGCGTACTTCGCCCCGAGCCCGACACCCGGAGGGCGATTGCGAGCGCCAGCGCGGACTTGCCGGCGCCGGTGTCGCCGCCGATGACGATGAGGTCACCGCGTCGCAGCCCACCGCCGAGGAGCTCATCGACACTCGGAAACCCGGTTGGGATGCCGTCCGGTGGCGGCGCCCCATCCGCGACGGCGTCGACACGCTCCATGAGGCGGGAGAGGGGAGAGATATCTGCGCGGCGCGGCATGGCGGAAGATAGGGCGCGTCGTCGAAGCGGAGCAAGCGCGGTATGCGCGCCTGCCGATGACGTCAGGCGGCGGCGAGCGCGCCGAGAAGGTCGGTGATCTCCGCCCGTGATCCCGGGTCGAGCATGGCGTTGGCGACACCGGCGAACACGGCAAGCGCTTCGGCTGCCGTCGCGCGGTTTTCGCCTTCAGTTGCCTCGACCACCCGGGCCAGCGGGATGCGCGACACGGCCGGGAGGGTCATCGCCGAGAGCCAGATGCGCGCGCCGGACGCACGGCTCTGGCGCGCCATCGGGCTGAGGGTGGCTTCCGGGAGCATCCCTTCCGCAAGTCGCGCGACCATCAGTGTTGCAAGCGCCATCTCGCGCTCGCCACCCAGGGGCGCGCGGCCGGCGAGCGCCGCGAGCGCCCGGAAGCGGAAGGCGGGTGCATTGAGGGAGAAAGGGGGGACGGCCGCGATCACCCGCGCAATCTAGAGCGCGCGGTGCCCATCGCCAGCATCTCGTGCGCTCGTGGTGACTTTGGTAATTCCAACCTCTACATTCAATCATGGCCCTACCGCCGAAATCAGTGCTCTGGGTCGACGACGAAGCAGAGCTGCTGGAGTCGCATCGCATCTTCCTGCGCGACAAGGGCTACGAGGTCGACTGGGCCCGGAATGCCGACGACGCCGTCGCGATGCTGCGCGCCCGCACCTACGACCTCATGATGCTCGACGAGCAGATGCCCGGCAAACGGGGGCTCGAGGCGTACCGCGAGGTGCAGGAGTTCGCGCCGAACATGCCCGTCGTCATGGTGACGAAGAGCGAGGATGACTCCATCCTGAAGGAGGCGCTCGGCGCGAACGTCCGCGATTATCTCGTCAAGCCGATCAATCCGCGCCAGGTCCTGACGGTCATCACGCGGATCCTCGAGGGGCCGCGCATCCGTCAGCAGGCGATCGCGCGCTCGTTCGTGAACCGCTTCCGCGCCATGGAGCTCGAGCGCGACCGCGATCTCACGTGGCGGGGCTGGATCGACCGGTACGCGGAGCTGATGCGATGGGATGTCGACCTCGCCGCCGCGGGCGAAACCGGCCTGTACGAGTCGCTTCAGGCACTCTACAGCGACATGCACCGTGAGTTCGCGCGCTTCATGCGCACGGCGTATCCGGGCTGGCTGCGCAACCTCGAGGGCGATCGTCCTCCGCTGTCGATCGACATCGTGAGCGAGTTCCTCCTCCCGATCCTCGATCATCACCCAGCGGCGATCTTCGTCGTGGTCGACTGTCTCCGGCTCGATCAGTGGATGGTGCTCGAGCCCCTGCTCGCTCCGCTCTTCGAGGTCGAGACGACGCATTACTACTCGATCCTGCCGACGGCGACCCCGTACTCGCGGAATGCGCTGTTCAGCGGCCTGTTCCCTGGCGAGATCGCGGCGCGGTTCCCCGACTGGTGGGGAGAGCGGGAGGACGAGTCGCTCAACGCGCACGAGCGCGATCTCCTGTCGGCGCACATCATCGAGCAGCGCGGCCAGACCCCCGTGCGCTACGACAAGATCTCATCGGTGAACGATTCCGCGGATCTCGAGCGCCGGCTGTCGAGCGCGATTGCCGCGGAGGGCGTCAGCGCATTCGTCTTCAACTTCGTGGACCTCCTCACGCATGGCCGAAGCGAGTCGGCCGTCCTGTCGGAGGTAGCCCGCGACGAGATTGCACTGCGCCAGATCACGAAACAGTGGTTCGAGCGATCGACGCTGCGCCACATGCTGACGGAAGCGGCGCGGCGTCGCATCCCCGTGCTCCTTACGAGCGACCACGGGTCGATCCACTGCAACACGCCGGCGACGGTGTTCGCGAAGCGCGATGCTACCGCGAACCTCCGCTACAAGTTCGGCGAGGACCTCAGGGCGGAGCGTCCGGAGCACGCCCTCCTGTTCACGAACGAGGATGACCTGCGCCTGCCGCGTCGCGGTCTCGGCGCGAACAGCCTGCTCGCTGCCGGCGACACCTTCTTCGTCTATCCGACGAAGCTGCGCGAGTATCAGAGCCGCTACCGCGGATCATTCCTGCACGGCGGCGTGACGCCCGAAGAGGTGATCCTGCCCCTCGCGCTGCTCACGCCGCGACGCTGAGGTCATGTACCGCCGGCTTCTCCAGTATCTTCGCCCGCACGGCGCGTGGATGGCGGGTACGGTGGTCGCGAGCTTCGTCGCTGCCGGGCTCGACGGGCTCTCCCTCGCGCTGCTCTCGCCCTTCCTGACGCTGCTCACGGGCGATGCCACGGCGCCCGCCCGGCGCGCCGACGGCTCGCTCGCGCAACTCAGCGAAGCGAAGCAGGTCTTCAATGACCTGACGCGCCAGCTCGTCGATCCGGGCCAGCCGATCGCATCGCTCAATCGCATCATCCTCATCATTCTGGCCACCGTCCTCGCGAAGAACCTCTTCGTCTGGATCAGCGGGCAGTTCGGCGCACGGCTCCAGGAGTTCGTCACCCGGGACCTCCGCAACGCCGTGTACGCGCATCTCGAGCGCCTGCCCCTCGGCTTCTTCACGCGAACGCCGACGGGGCAGATGATCGCGCGCGTCCTCACCGACACGGCGCAGACGAAGCAGCTCATCACCCAGCTCGTCACGCAGTCGCTCCAGAACGTCGCGGTCGTCATCACCTACCTGACGATCATGCTGATGTTCTCCTGGCAGCTGACGCTCGTCGCCCTCGTTGCCGCGCCCGCCGTCATTGGCCTGCTCCAGCCGATCCTGCGCAAGCTCCGCACGCGCTACCGCCGACTTGGCAATCAGTACGGCGACATGACGAGCGTTGTCCAGGAAACGGTGAGCGGCGTCCGCCTCGTGAAATCCTCGGGCGCGGAGGACTACGAGGAAGAGCGATTCCGCACGGCGAGCAACCGGTACTCCGCCGGCCTCGTGCGCGTGAGTCGCCTCGCCCTGCTCGCGCAGCCGATCACGGAGGTCGCGGGCGCCGCAGCCGCGATGATGGTGCTCTATGTCGGAGCGCGGCAGGTGTTCGTGCAGGGAACCATGTCCGGCCCCGACCTCATCACCTTCCTCCTGTTCGTCACACGCCTGCTCCAGCCGCTGAAGCAGCTCTCCCAGATTCCGACGACCGCCCAGAACTCCCTCGCGGCTGCTGACCGTTTGTTCGAGGTGCTGGATGAGCCCACGGAGCGCCAGAGCGACCGCGGCACCCGCGCGGAGGCGGCGCTGCGCGAATCGGTCGTCTTCGATGATGTCAGCTTCGCGTACGAGAGCTCGCCCGTCCTCGAGAACATCTCGTTCACGGCGCGCCGCGGCGAGGTCGTCGCGCTCGTGGGCCAGAGTGGAGCTGGGAAGAGCACGCTCGTCGACCTCATCCCACGCTTCTACGAGCCGACGAGCGGGCGCATCCTCCTCGATGGCATAGACACCCGTGAGTACCGACTGGAAGCCCTCCGCAAGCTCACCGGCATCGTCAGCCAGGACACGGTGCTCTTCAACGACACGGTGCGGAACAACATCGCGTACGGCGCCGCTAGCCGGTACACGGATGCGCAGGTGGAAGCGGCCGCGCGGGCGGCGAATGCGCACAACTTCGTCGTGGAGTTGCCGGAAGGCTACGCCACGGTGCTTGGCGAGCGCGGCACCCGGCTCTCGGGAGGACAGCGCCAGCGCATCGCCATCGCGCGCGCGCTGCTCACGGATCCGCCGATCCTCATCCTCGATGAAGCGACCTCCGCGCTCGACACTGAATCCGAGCGGCTGGTCCAGCAGGCAATCGATCGGCTGCTCGAGGGACGCACCGTCTTCGTCATCGCCCATCGCCTCTCGACGATCATCGGTGCGTCGCAGATCCTCGTCCTCGACCGCGGGCGCATCGTCGAGCACGGCACGCACCACACCCTGCTCGGCAGGGGCGGCGTCTACTCGCGTCTCCATGCGATGCAGTTCGTTGACGCACCAGCGCCGGCGGCGGTGTAGGCGGTGCGTGCCCTTTTCTACCACGCCGGCCGTGCGTGGTCGGGTCGCGCACGGGCGTTCGCGGCGGCCGCGCGCGGATTGGCGGAGCGCGGCTACCAGGTCACGTTCGTCTGCCAGCCGGAGAGCTCCGTCGAACAGCGCCTTTCCTCCACCGGCTATGACATCGTCCCGGTGGCGGGCAGGCCAGGGATGCGCGCGGGCTTCCGGCTGCGCCGGATCATGCACGAGCGCTTCGTCGAAGTCGTCTTCGTGCATACGGAGCGCGAGCATGTTGGCGCAGCGCTCGCACTGCGACTCGCTGAGCGCGGCGCCGTCATCCGCCGCGTCGGTGCCGGCGAGAGTCTCGATATCGGCAGGCGGTCACGGATGGCGCGCCGCATGGTCGCCGCCGGCGCCCTTCGGACCTTGGTCACTGACGAGCCCCCGCACACCCCGCCGCTCGGGAAGTTGCCGACCGTCTGGGGCGACATCGGCGTGGACGTCACGGTGCACGACGCGACGCTGCCGGTCGCACGCGCGTCGCTCAAGGCGGGCGGCACCACTCGCCTCATCGTCGGCGTCTGCGACGCGCAGACCGGCCGCGGCCAGATCGCGAACGTCCTCCGGACCGTCGCGCTGCTCGCCCCGCGGCATCCCGAGCTGCGCCTTGCGCTCATCGGCGCGGGATCGGACGACGAGGATATCCGTATCCACGCCGCGGCGCTCGGCATCACCAAGGTCGTCTCCCAGCTCGGCGAGCGGGATGACGAGCTCGCCGTCTTTCGTGCGGCCGACGTCGGCTGGGTCATCGCGAATGCCGACACTGCGGCGTTTGCGTGCCTGGACCTCATGGCGCTGCGCATCCCCGTGCTGGCCGAGCGAACGCCACTGACGCATCGCTACGTCGCGGATGGAATCACCGGCATCCTGCTCCCGGCGTCCGATCCGCCCGCGACTGCTGCGGCCGTCGCGACTTTTCTCGGGCACGACGCGCAGCGGGTCGCCATGGGAAACGCGGGGCGCGCCCGCGTCACGAGGGAGTTTCCCGAATCGGCGATGATCGATGCCTTCGACCGCGCGGCCGCCGTCGCCCGCGACCGGCAGCAGTGGCATAAATGAGTGACGAGGCTCAGGGGCGCACCGGGAAACATTCACTCGCGCACACCGCCCAGTACCTGGCGCTGCGCGGGACGGTTGCCGCCCTGGCGGCGCTCCCATGGAACCGTGCCGGCCAGCTCGGCGCCGGGCTCGGCGGCCTCGGGTTTCGCCCACTCGGGATCCGCCGTGACGTCGTGGAGTCGCAGTTGCGTGCATCCTTCCCCGGGATGACTGACCGCGAGGTGCTGCGCATCTCGAAGGCGTCGTATGCGCACCTCGGCCGCACGGCGATCGAGACGGCGCTGCTCCCAACGCTGGAGAGCAGCCAGATCCTCGATCTCGTCGAGTCGGTGGCGGGCTGGGACGTCGTCGAGGCGGGCATCGCGGGCGGTCGCGGCATCATCCTCGTCACCGGTCACCTCGGCAACTGGGAGCTCGGCGGCGCGTATCTCGGCGCACGGGGAGTTCCGGTCGGCGCGATCGTCCGCCACATGGCGAATCCCCTGTTCGATGGTTATCTCAATCGCACCCGGGCGAAGCTGGGTGTGCGCGTCATATACGATGACCAGGCCGTGCGTCACGCGCCCCGCACACTGCGGGAGGGATATCTCATCGCGTTTCTCGCCGATCAGGGCGTGCTCGGACTCGCCTCGACCTTCGTGCCCTTCTTCGGCCGCCTCGCGAAAACACCGCGCGGCCCGGCGGTATTCGCGCTCCGCATGGATGTCCCGATCGTCTTCGGCGGGTCCATCCGGCAGCCCGATGGGCGATACCACCTCGGCTTCGAGCGAGTGGACGTGGTCCGGACAGGCGACCGCGAGCGCGACACCGATGACATTGTCGCCCGGTACACACTGGCCCTCGAACGATGGGTGCGCATGGCGCCGGAGCAGTATCTCTGGCAGCATCGCCGGTGGCGGCGGCAACCGCCGGGCACGCCGGCGCAACCTGTGGCGGCCCAATGAAGGCGAGCGTCTGGCGCCGCCTGCTCCAGGACAATCGTGCGCGGCTCGGGCTTGTCGTCATCGTCGGCATGGTGCTGCTTGCCATCGCTGCGCCGCTGATCGCCCGCTACGATCCCCTCGCCATCGATCTTCGTACGCGGCTCCGCCCGCCGTCCAGTGAGCACTGGATGGGAACCGACTTCCAGGGGCGGGATGTGTGGGCCCGACTCGTGTTCGGCGCGCGCATCTCGCTCTCGGTCGGGCTCATCTCGCAGAGTGTCGCACTCTTTCTTGGCGTGTCGCTCGGCCTCGTGGCCGGGTATTACGGGCGCTGGGTGGATGAGACGGTGATGCGTCTTGCCGATGTCACTCTCGCCTTCCCGACGCTGCTCCTGCTCATTGCAATGGTCGCGGCCTTCGATCCCTCGCTCACCGTTGTCTTCGTCACGATTGGTGTCGTGGGCTGGGCAGGAATGGCCCGTCTCGTTCGCGGTCAGGTCCTCGTCGTCCGACAGCTCGAATTCGTGCAGGCGATTCGCTCGCTCGGCGGCAGCGACATGCGCGTCATGTGGCGACATGTGCTTCCGAACGTCGTGGCGCCGGTCGTCATCTCGGCCACGCTCGGAATCGCCGGCGCGATCATGGCCGAGGCGGCGCTGTCGTTTCTCGGTCTCGGTGTTCCGCCGCCGACGCCGAGCTGGGGTTCGATGATCGCCGACGGGCGAGACCTGAATCAGCTGCGCACGGCGCCGTGGACATCACTCTTCCCGGGGATCGCGATCGGCGCGGCTGTGCTCGGCTTCAACCTGCTCGGCGATGCGCTGCGCGATGTCCTCGACCCGCGATTCGCACCCTCCGATGCGAAGGCATTGCCCGCCGCGACGCTACCTGGCGTCGGCGGAAGTCCCGCCACTGCCACGCCTCTGCCTCGACCCGGATGACGATGACGCCCGCTGCCCATTCCCGCGGCCACGCCGCGACTGTTCGCTCGTACGATGTCGATGCGCTTCGCGAGCGCGAGTTCCCGTGGGCTGTGCGCGGCGATGCGATCTATCTCAACAACGGCTCCACGGGACCATTGCCGCGGCGGACGGTCGATGCACTCGCCGACTTCAACGAGCGCCGCGCCGCGCCTTACCTCATTACTGAGGAGGTTCAGTTCGGCACCCTGCGACGTTCTCGCGAGCTCTGCGCACGCCTCGTGAACGCGCAACCGCAGGACATCGCGCTGATGGTCAACACCAGCTATGGGCTCAACCTCGCCGCGCGCGCGTTGCCCATCGTGCCGGGTGATGTCATCGTTACGAACGACCGCGAGTTCCCCGCGAACATCTATCCGTGGATGGCGCTCGAGGGGAAGGGAGTGGCGCTGGAGCGGATCCCGTGCGTCGATGGCCTGCCCGACGAGGACTCGCTGCTGCGCGCGCTGGACCGACCCCGGGTGAAGGTCCTGACGACATCCTGGGTCTCCTTCGCGACCGGATATCGCGTAAACCTCGACCGGATCGGCGCCGCCTGCCGCGAGCGCGGGATCTACTTCGTCGTCGATGCCATTCAGGGGCTCGGCGCGCTCACCCTGGATCTCTCGCGCACGCACGTTGACATCCTTGCGTGCGGCGCGCAGAAGTGGCTGCTCTCGCCGTGGGGAACCGGCTTCGTCTACGTCCGCCCGGAGCTCGTCCCGCAGCTCGAGCCGCAGGCGGTTGGCTG
This sequence comes from Gemmatimonadaceae bacterium, assembly GCA_031426115.1. GTDB lineage: Bacteria > Gemmatimonadota > Gemmatimonadetes > Gemmatimonadales > Gemmatimonadaceae > JANPKQ01. The sequence continues at coordinate 25,263 of JANPKQ010000150.1, forward strand.
GCTGTCCACGCGTGCATCGGAGAACTTCGGCAGCCTCGTGGACTACGACTTGACCTACCTGCCCGATGCGCGCCGTTTCGAGGTCATCACGCTCCCGTTCCAGGAGTTCTGCGGAATGAACGCGAGCCTGGAGCTCCTGTTCGAGCTCGACCCGTCGGCTGCAGCCACGCACGTCGCTGACCTCACCGGCCGGATCATCGAGTGGGCGCAGGGCCGCTCCGATGTAACACTCGTGACGCCGGCCTCCGCGGATAGGCGCGCGGGGATCGTGACCCTTCGTCCCCGCGATACTGCCGTGGCGGCCGAGCGGCTGACCGTCGCCGGCGTCGTGTACTCCCTTCGCGAGGGAGGCATTCGACTCTCGCCGCATTGTTGGAACACGCGCGACGAAGTGGACGCAGCGCTGGCGGTGCTGGACGCGAGCTAGGTCGCCGCGAGGTTCGGCGCGGTCCCCGTGCTGCGGGGAAGCGTGAAGGAGAACGTCGTCCCCTCGCCGACGATACTCTCGACCCACAGGCGTCCTCCATGCGCCTCGATGATTCCCTTGGCGATGTAGAGTCCGAGCCCTGCGCCTGCGCGCCGCGCCTGGCGCGCCTGCCAGAATCGGTCGAACAGGTGCGGCAGGTCGTCGGCCGGGATGCCGGAGCCCGTGTCCGCGATCGAGAACAGCGCGTCGTCTCCCACGACCCGCCCGCGGACATCGATGCGCCCGCCGGTAGGTGTGAACTTGAGCGCGTTGCCCACGAGGTTCGAGAACACCTGGAAGACACGCCCCTTGTCAGCGAGAACAATCGCCGGTGGGCCCTCCCACGCAAGCGCCAGTTCGAGCGAGCGATCGCTGGCGAGCGGGGCGGTGTCGAGCAGCGCCTCCTCGAGCAGCGCGCAACCGTCGATCGGCACAGGCTCGACTGAGAGGCGCTTCGCATCGATCCGCGTCACGTCGAGCAGGTCCTCGATGAGCGCGTTGGCGCGGCGCGCCGATCGAAGGATGATGTCGAGCTGGTTTGCGAGGGCCACAGGTGGAGCGCCGGGGGCGGCGCCGGGAATCGATAGTCCCGTCGATCCGATGAGCTCCAGCACGAACGAGGATGCGAGCTGAATGGTGTGCAGGGGATTTCGCAGGTCGTGGGAGACGATGCCGAGGACGTCGTCCCGCGCGCGTGTTGCCTGCTGCGCCTGCTGGTACAGCCGCGCATTGTCCACGGCCAGCGCTGCTCGCCGCGCGAGGTCGGACGCAACGTCGAGATCGTCGTCGCCGTAGGTGCGGCCGCTCGAGGCGGCGATGAGGAAGAGCGCGCCGAGGTGCTCGCCACGTGCGACCAGTGGCACCGAGATGAACGACCGCACGCCGTGCGCCGTGAGGATCGCTCCGAGCGCCGTCTCCGGACTGGGCGTCAGGAGCCGCGCATCCCCCTGGCTCAACGTACCCGACATTGCGAGAGATCCGTCTGCCGCAGGCACCGCCAGCGCTGCGACGAGCGATGCAAGTGACGCATCGGCTTGCGCGATCTCGACCCGCCGCAGGCCCCCCTCGGTGTCACGCGCATCAACGATGCACAGGTCCGCGATCGATGGCACGGCCAGGCGTGCGAGATCGCGCAGGATCTGGTCCGCCTCCAGCGATGACGACAGCAGCTCCCCTGCCTCGGCGAGGAAGCGTGCACGGCGCTCCGCGGCCCGCACGGCCTCCGTCGTCATCATGAGGTCTTCGTAACTCGACACGACGAGCCCGAGGATCTGCTCCGTGTCGGCGGCGATCGTGAAGTGCGAGCCGAGCAGCGTGACATCGACCGGTGGCGTCGGCGGGGCTTCCGACGCGCGGCGCGGGCGGTCGATCGCGGCCCGCACGCGCGCCAGCAGCCGCTCGGGCAGGTACGGCTTCGTGACGTAGCTGTCCGCCCCGCTCGCGAGCCCACGGACGATCGCCAGCGGATCGTTGAGGCTCGTGAGGAGCACCACGGGGAGCGCCTTCAATCGGGGATCCGCCCGGATGCGCCGCGCGACGTCGTACCCGCTGATGTCGGGCATCACGACGTCGCTGAGCACGAGGTCGAACTGCTCGCGCTGCACCAGTTCCATTGCGCGCTCCCCGCCGCGTGCAACAACCACCATGTATCCGGCCTGCTCGAGCAGGTGCGCGAGCGCCGCTGCCTGTGTCGGACTGTCTTCGACGGCGAGGATGCGATGGGTCATGAGAGGGCTTCGACCAGTCGCGGTGCGATCTCCGGCAGTGGAAGCACGACGCTGACGATGCCCGCCCGGGCTGCTTCGCGTGGCATGCCGTACACGACCGACGTTCCCTCGTCCTGGGCGATCACCAGCCCGCCCGCGGCATGCACCGACCGCAGCCCGGCAACGCCGTCGTCCCCCATCCCGGTGAGGATCACCGCGATCGATCGGCCGCCGAACGCCTCGGCGATGCTTTGGAAAAGGTGCGACGCCGACGGGCGGAATGAACCGACGGGCGCCGCCGTGGACAGCGAGATGCGCCCATCCTCGCGAATGCCAAGATGAGTGTCGTCGGGTGCAAGGTAGACCACGCCGGGGCGCGCCGTTTCCGCCGCGGTCGCGACGCGAACCTGGAGTTTCGTGTTCGCGCCGAGCCAATTCGCGAGGCCGTTGACGAAGCCCTTGGAGATGTGCTGGACGACAAGAATCGGCAGTCCGAAGTTCGCCGGCATTGCGCTGAGCATATCCCTGAGCGCGGCGGGACCACCAGTCGACGCGCCGATCGCGACGAGGCGCGGCCGCTCCACTGACCGCGAGGGCGCGGGGCGGCCGATCGCGCGGTGCGCCTTCGCCGGTGTCGATGCACCCCATCGCCGCACCACCTTCACATCGCTCATCGCCTTGACCATCGCGACGAGCTGGTCCTGCTGTTCGCGGAACCGCGGTGACAGTGGCCCCTCCGGCTTCGGAAGTACCATCAACGCGCCTGCCCGGGTCGCCTCCAGCGACAGCTCGACTTCGCTCGCATTCGCCTGGGATGAGACGATGATGATCGGCGTCGGGATCTTGCCGACGATTCGCATCGTCGCCTCGAGCCCGTCGAGCTCCGGCATCTGGACGTCCATCGTGATGAGGTCGGGCCGGAGCCGTTCCGCCATCTCGACGGCCTCGAGTCCGTTGCGCGCTTCCCCGACGACCGTGATGCCGGGGTCGCTCGTGAGCATCTCCACGAGCAGGGCCCGTGCAGTCGGCGAATCCTCGGCGACGAGCACACGGATCATGTCGCGTCTCCGAGCAGCTGGCGGACGATGCCGAGAAGAGTGTCCTGGTCGAAGCTGGATTTCATGATGTAGGCGTCGGCGCCGGCCTCGAGCCCGCGGGCGCGCTGTTCCGGTTTGTCGAGGGAAGTTACGAGGATGACGGGAAGCGTCGCGTGCGTCGCCGACCGGCGGATCTCCTCCGTCAGCCCGAGCCCGTCCAGCCGCGGCATCTCGACGTCGCTGACGACGAGATCGATGCCGCCGTCCTGCACGAGCCGCCATGCATCGGCACCGTCCACCGCCGTCGTCACCCGATAGCCCGCGGCGGACAGTACACTCTGCTCCAGGGTGCGAGTGGTGATCGAGTCGTCCACCACCAGGATGTGCCATTGGCGCGGTTCCGCGCGCGCTTCGGTGCCAAGCCCCATCGAGGAGCCGCGTCCGTCGCTACGGCCCGTTGCGCTCACCAGCGCACCAGCGTTCACCACGAGCGCGACCCTTGTCCCATCCAGCAGGGCAGCGCCCGAAAAATGCACGGCAGCCTCCTCGCCGGCGTACTCGAGGGGACGAACGACGATCTCGCGCTCGTCCACGAGCTCGTCCACGACGACGGCGAGGCGACGCCCGCCCGCCGCGAGGACGATGACGTTCAGGTGCGTGGCCAACGGAGTTTCCGTGAGGGGAGGCCCGAGCAGCCGAACCAGCGATGTGAGGAGCACCGGCGCATTCCCCAACGGGAGGACATTACGTCCTTCGACTGATCGAACTTCCTCACGCGGTACCCTGATCAGTCGCTCCAGGAACGTCGTCGGGATCGCGAAGACCTGGCCCCCCGCGATGACCGTGAGGGCGCGCAGGGTCGCGACGCTCACCGGCGCCTCGATGGTGAACGTCGTCCCCACTCCCGCTGTCCAATCCACATCGACCGTGCCGCCGAGGCGCTCGACCGCCGTTCGGACGATGTCGAGTCCGACCCCGCGGCCCGAGATCGCGGTTGCGACACGACGCGTGCTGAAGCCGCTCTCGAACAGTGACCGCGCGACATCGCGATCCTCCGTCGGCACGGGCCTCCCGCGATCGGCGAGCGCACCGCGGATTGACGCGATGTTGAGCCCCGCGCCATCATCGGAGACGACCACCCGCAGCCGGTTGCCCCCGAGCTCGGCGCGGACGACGATTCGTCCCTCGGACGGTTTCCCAACACGCGCGCGCTCGGCCGGGGCTTCGAGGCCGTGGTCGATGGCGTTGCGGACGAGGTGCAGCAACGGCTCGCGAAGCGCGTCGAGCACGGTGCGGTCGGCCTCGACGTCGACGCCCTCGACCGTGACCTGCACTTCCTTCCCGAGGCTCGCCGCGACATCCCGCGCTGCGCGCGGCAGGAGCTCGGCGATGTCGGCGAACGGTCGCATCCGCAGTCGCCTGACATTCTCCACGAGCCGGGATGTCGTTCCGGCGAGCAGCCGTGCATCGTCGCCGAGTGCCCGTGCGAGCTCGGCGACCTGACGGTCCAGCTTCGCGAGGTGATCGTCCACCGAGGTCAGCGCTGCCGCCAGCACCGGCGACGACGCGCTGCGTTCGACGTTGCGGCGAAATTCACCGGATGCCCGCCGCCAGTCGGTGCGCCATGCGCGGATCGACTCGGCGACGGATTCCGCCGCGGCAGGCCGATCCGATATCGTCCCGGTCATACCGAGCAGCTCACCGGCGGCCGCCACGAGGGAGTCGAGCTGCCGCGCCCCGACACGAAGCTGGTCGTCGCGCGCTCCGACCGGTGCCATCACGACGACGGGCGCAGGATCGGAGGGTGGAGTCGTTTCGGCGACTCGTACACCCGACTCGCTCGACACGGCGCTCGGCGGGATGGAGATGATGGGCGCGGGCCGTCGCCGCTCACCGTGATCCTCGGTCGCACGGCGCCGCAACTGCTGGAGCAGCTCCACCACGACCGGTGAGGCCCCGGGATCGTCACCCGCCCGCAGCCGCCGCCCGGCGTCGGCGAGCGCATCGGAGCCCGCGAACAGCAGGGCTACCTGCGAGCCGGCGAGCGGTGTTCCCGCGTCGCGCGCTTCGGCACACATCGCTTCGAGGGCATGACACACCTCCTCGATCGGACGCACGCCGGCCGCGCGCGATGCGCCCTTCAGCGTGTGCGCAACGCGGAACACGGATTTGAGATGCTCGGCATCGCCCGGGTCGCGCTCGAGCGCGAGCAGGTCCGCATCGAGTGCACGGAGCTGCTCGTCGAGCTCATCCAGGAACGTGGCGAGGAGCCGGGCAGCGAGCTCGGAACGATCCACCGGGATGCGCTCCTTCAATCCCGCCGCATCGAACCCCGCCCGGCGCCGGCACCGACAAGCGCGGTGAGTCGACCGCCGAGCTTGTCGAGGTCCTGGGCGGCCTGCTCGGTCTGTCGGGTCGCCATGAGGCTCTGCTGGGTCGCGTCGTGAATGTTCGCGATGGCCTGGCGGATCTGGTCCATCCCGATCGCCTGCTGGCCGGCGGATGCGACGATCTGTGCGGCTGCCTGTGCGGCGTCGTTCACCGTCTCCGCCAGCCCGTTGATGATCTCTCCGGTCTGTTTCACCTGGTTCGTCGCGAGAGCGACCTGTTTCGTGCCCTGCTCGGTGGTCATCACCGCGGCGCTCGTTGCGCGCTGGATATCACCGAGGATCTGGCGCACCTGGGTCGTGCTCTGCTTGGCCTGACCCGCGAGCGACTTGATCTCTGCAGCGACGACGGCGAAGCCGCGTCCGTGTTCACCGGCTCGTGCGCTCTCCACCGCTGCGTTGAGCGCGAGCAGTTTCGTTTGCTCCGCAATGTCACTGACCGAGGTGATGATGTCCCCGATCGCCTGCGCCTGATCCGCGAGCGCGATGATCCGCTCCGCGATCGAGCCGACCTGGCTCTCGACGGCGCGCATCGCCGTCGTCGTGTCCTCGACGGCCTTTCGTCCCTGGCGCGCCCGCTCTGCCGCGCGCTGCGCCGACTCGGCCACCGTCTTCGCGCGCTGGGCCGCCTGATTGGCCGTCTGCGCCACTTGATCCACGGTTGCCACCGTCTCGGAAACGGCAGCCATGGATTCGTTGGTGCCGGCCGCTTGTTCGGTCGTGGCGGCAAGGATCTGGGCGGCGCTGGATGCGATGACGACCGACGTTTCCTGGAGCGGGCCGTTGATTGACCGCGCCAGCAGGTAGGCCGCACCGGAGCCCGCCAGCAGCGCGATGAGGAGCCCCCAGAGCAGGCCGCTCTGCGATCCACTGGCCGCCCCTTCTCCCTCGGCCGCAATGGAATCGGTATAGACTCTCGCCCACTCCACGCGCTCGCTGATTCGACGATCCAACTCGATCTGGAGCGGCTGCAGGCGGGTGGAGCGGATCCGATTCGTCTCTACCATGTCGCCTGTGCGCCTCGCCGCGACCCCTTCATCGGCTGCCGTGGTCCAGACCCCGGCGATCGAGTCCACCGATTTCCATGCCGGAACCTGCGAGGCGGGCGCCGCCGAAATGATGCTGCCGATGACGGACCGCGCTTGCGCGATCCGCAACTGCATCGCGGTGATGTCACTCTCGCGCCCGTCGAGGAAAAAGCGGAGGCTCTCGATGTTTGCCGCGCGAATCTCGGACTCGGCGACCAGGGCCGGGGCGAGCAGCGCCTTTCGCCCCTGCAGGGCGGTCTGGTAGCGATTCGCCGTGAGGCTGAGCGCCCAGTATCCGCCCACTGCGACTGCAGCGATGAGGATGAGGAGGAGCGCGAAGCCGAGGACGATGCGTCGGCCGATGGTGAAGGGCATTCGGTGGTGCCTCCGAGGGACTTAGTGCGTAGGAGCGAAGCGAGTGATCAGTGCGGCGGCATCGAGGATGACGAGAGCGTCGTCCATCACGCCGCGAACGAACTCATGTCGCGTCGGTGCGACGTTGTCGACCGACGCGACCTGCTGCAGGTTCACATCCTGGACATCCTCGACATCGTCGGCGATGACGCCAAACGATCCGCGCTGTTGTCCGAGCACGAGGATGCGAGTCGCATCGGTAAGCACGATGGGCCCGCTCCGGCTGTGCGCGATGTCCAGCACGGTCAGCACACGGCCGCGCCAGGCGATGACGCCCTGCACGGGCGTCCCGGCGCCTGGAATCGGCGTCAACGCGCCGGTCCGATGCACCTCGGTGATGTGATCGAGCGCAATCCCGACCCGTTCGTCGGCAACGCGGATCACGAGGAGCGCGGTGGTGCTGCTGCCGTCGCGCGCGACCGACAACTCTCCTTCGGAAAGTGGGTTCGAGAGTTGCCGCGCACGACGTGCCAGCAGATCCCGGGCAGCCAATGCGGCGTCGGTCATCGCGATCGGGCCCTCGGCGCGGCGCTGAGCGTCTCGAGACGGAAGCGCGCGATGCCCAGCAGCTGTGACGCATCGGCCCCATCTCCTCCGGCAACCGGTGTGGTCGGCTCGAGCGCCCGAAGAAGGTTCTCGGCGTTGGCAAACGATCGGCGAGCGCCAGCCGCGTCACCGATGCGCGACAGGGCGTCGGCCAGCGCGAGGTGCGCGATGGCGTAGTGCGGGTTCAGGTAGAGCGCCCGTCGCGCGGCCACCGCTGCTTCCGCGTGACGCCCCCCCTCCGCGAGAAGGATGGCGTGCAGGTGTGTCAGCTCGGCGGAGAGTCGATAGCTGTCGAGGCCCGCCGCACACGCTTCTCCGGCAGCGCCAAGCTCGCCGCGGTTCGCGAGACTTCGGACGAGTATCACCCACGCGGCCTCGCTTGCGTCGCCACTCGCGAGTAAGTCGCGCGCGAGCTCGGCCGCTGCCTCGTAGTCGCCCTGGTCATACGCGCTCTCGAAGCTGTCCCCCGGTTGGGGCCGAAGGTTCACGGAGGCGGCATCGCTCGCCACCGGTGGCTCTCCGGCATCCATCGTGACCGGGGATTCGCATGACGCCCACGATGCATGGGCTTTGTCTTCGGCCGAGAGCCCGGCGTCATCTGGCGCGCGCCACCATGCGTCGTCATCGACGGCGATTGCCGCCGGACCGGGATCGCGCTGGTCGGATCGCGGGTCGGATGTCGTCCCGGGGAGACGGTACGCGAGTCCTGCTCCGGTCAGTACCACCTCACACGGGACGAGCTCGGCGATCGACGGATCGGAGGCACCGAGAAAGAGCCATCCGCCCGGTGCAAGCGATGCGAGCAGTCGCGAGGCGATGGCCGCGACCGTCACGAGGTCGAAGTAGATGAGGACGTTGCGGCA
>JANPKQ010000151.1:0-3126 GCA_031426115.1 Gemmatimonadaceae bacterium
TCGTCGGGCTCGCCGCCAGGTCGCCGAAGTAGTCCCGGGTATGGTCGAGGGCCATGAGGATCATGATGATCCCGCGCACGACATCCACGGACTCCACGCGTTGGCGCATGGCCGACAATATGTGGCCGCGGCCACCGAGCCAAACGTCAGAGCCTTGTCAGGGCTCCCGCCTCGCCTGGCTCAGACACCGACCCCCTCTCAACTGACACCTGCGCCTCTGCCAGCTCGTCGCACGCTGGTCCTACTGTATGTGTCGCAAGGCCAGCTGCTGTTGCGGATTCCTGTACTCCAGTCAACGGCGGGTCGTTGGCTGTTGGGCTATGGGCTGTGGGCTTTGGTCGTTGGCTCTAATGCGACGCGGCCTGAGTCACTGCGTCGGGACCAGCTCGAACAGGTAGCCCTCCATCGCGGCGAGCACTGGCAATGGCACGTACCCCTCCAGCCGCCCGTCCGCGCCAATCGTCATCGGCCGGCCAGCATCGCCGCCGAGCAGATTTCGCAACGTCCACGATCCCCGCGGCAGCGCGCCCGCCTCGGAGCCCAGCACGACGCCGTTCGCCGGAGTGCTCCCGAGATTCGCGACGATGAGCACCACCTTGTCGCCCGCGCGTCGCAGGTACGCCGTGACGGCATCGCTGCTCGACACGAGCGTCACGACCCGCCCGGCTGCAAGCGCCTCGTTCGCGTCCCGGATCGGGATGAGATGACGGTGCAGCGCGAGGATCGACCGGGGATCGGCCTCCTGCGCCTCGACGGTCGCCGTCATTGAGTCGTCCTGCAGCCGCTGCCACGGGCGCCCGGTCGTGAATCCGGCGCCCGGTGCAGCGCTCCACTGCATCGGCGTCCGCAGCCGCTCGTCAGGCTTCGCGCCCGTCATGCCGATCTCCTCGCCGTAGTACACGAACGGCACGCCGGGCAGCGTCAGCATCAGGAACGATGCGAGCCTCGACTTCGCCATGTCGCCACCGAGCTCGGTGCGCGTGCGGGGCTGGTCGTGATTGCGCAGGAAGGGCGACCACCGATTCGCCGGGAGCTCGCGCTGCAGCCGCAGGACCGGCGGCAGCACCGATCCCGCCGCCCCAGTGCGCACGGCGGAGATCAGCGAGTCGGCCACCTCGAACGCGAAGTGGCTGTCGAGCTGGTCGGGATAGTAGCCGGGCATCGCATCGCTGTTGTCCGAGACCTCACCGACAGTGAACACGTCGGCCTTCACTCCGCGGATGAACGCCGAGTACTCGCGCAGCACCGCGTGGGTGCCCGCCGAGTGGTTGATCCGACCCGGCTCCTCGACGAGATACGGGATCGCATCGAGCCGGAAGCCGTCCACGTTCATGTCCGTGAGCCAGAAGCGCGCGACCCGCTCCATCTCCGGCAGGACGAGCGGATTTCGGTAGTTCAGGTCAGGCATCCCGCTCCAGAAGAACGCGTAGAACCACTCGTCTCGCGCCGGCGACTTGTGCCAGTTGCTCTGCCCCCAGGGATTGAGCTCGGGTGGCTTCGTCGGCGACCAGCGGAACCAGTCGCGGTAGCGCGATGTCGTATCGCGCAGCGCGGCAACGAAGAACGGATGCTGGCTCGACGCGTGGTTCAACACCATGTCCACGAGCACGCGAATGCCGCGGCGATGCGCCTTGGTCACCAGTCGCTTGAAGTCGTCGTTCGTCCCGTAGTCCCGCTCGATCCGGTAATAGTCCGCGACGTCGTACCCGTGGTAGCTCGGCGACTCGGCCACCGGCATCAGCCAGATGCACCGCGCCCCGAGATCACTGCGCGTCGCGGGATCGCCGTCGTTGATGTAGTCGAGCCTCGAGATCAGCCCCGGGATGTCGCCGATGCCATCCCCGTTCGAGTCCTGAAACGACCGGACAAAGATCTCGTAGCAGGTCGCGCCCTGGGTCCAGGGCTTCTCCGGACTCGAGGTCGGTGTCGACGCGCACGCGCCGACGGCGGCGGCGACCAGCGCGAGGAGGGCCAGCCGAGCTGGACGGGCGGGCGGGGCAGCGGTGCCATTGGCGACGAGAAGCATCTCGGCTCGAAGGTGAGGGCGCGAAGAGGGTAGCACCGCCGGTCTCCCGAAGGCAAGGATGGGCGGCGCCGCACTGTTCATGCGCCGCCCCGGAGCGCATCTTGGCGGGCGCCGGCGCGGCATGGGCGCCAGCCCGATGGTTCCGCCGCCACGACTTCCCCCGATCGCGAGATACCGACGATGTCGAGGCCCCGCCTCTCCGGTCCGCAGATGTTCAACATGAGCTTCGGCTTCCTCGGCATTCAGTTCGGCTGGGGCCTGCAGCTCGCCAATATGTCAGCAGTGTACGAGCGCCTCGGCGCGCGTCCCGATGAAGTGCCGCTGCTCTGGCTCGCCGCGCCGATGACCGGCCTCATCGTCCAGCCAATCGTCGGCGCGTTGAGCGACCGCACCTGGGGACCCCTTGGCCGCCGACGCCCGTACTTCCTCACCGGCGCCATCTTCGCGTCGATCGCGCTCTTCTTCATGCCGACATCCACATCCCTGTGGATGGCGGCGACCCTGCTCTGGGTTCTCGACGCGTCGATCAACATCTCGATGGAGCCGTTCCGTGCCTTCGTCGCCGACAAGCTTCCGCCCGGGCAGCGGACGTCGGGGTTCGTAACCCAGGCACTGTTCATCGGCATCGGCGCGACGCTCGCCAACGCACTGCCATACATCCTCGGCGAGATGGGCGTCAGCGGCAGCACCGCGAGCGGCATTCCGCTGTCCGTCAAGTACTCGTTCCAGGCGGGTGCCGTCGTCTTCCTCACCTGCGTGCTGTGGACGGTCTTCACGACGACCGAGTATCCTCCCGAGGACATGGCGGCCTTCGAGCGCACGCGCAAGGAACGCCGCGGCCTCGGTCCGATGTTCGGCGAGATCGGCCACTCGATCCGGAACATGCCGACGACGATGAAGCAGCTCGCCGTCGTGCAGGTGCTGACGTGGCTCGGCCTGTTCTGCATGTGGCTGTTCTTCGTTCCCGCCGTCGCGCGCCACGTGTTCGGTGCGACGGATCCGCAGTCGGACCTGTACACCCGCGGCATCGAGTGGGGCGGTTTCGCCTTCGCGTTCTATTCCATCGTCTGCTTCATCGCGGCGCTGGCGCTGCCGAGGCT
>JANPKQ010000152.1:0-12710 GCA_031426115.1 Gemmatimonadaceae bacterium
CTGCGGACGTCGAACCGATTCGTGCTGACCGGCGCGCCTCGCTGACGCATCTCCTCGGGAGTGATCTCCCGATCAGAGCCCCGTCGGCCAGGTCTCCGGTGGCTCGCCCCGCGTCCACGGCGCGGATTTCTCCAGCGGCTCCAGCGCACGCGTCTCGTCGAGATGGATCACGGCGTCGAACTGGTCGGCGAGTCGCGCATGGAAGTAGTGACTTCGCCGCTCGGACTGGGGCCGATAGATGACACCGATCGCCCGCTCCAGCCGCGGCGCTCGCAGCGCAGCGGCGATGGGCGAGTCGCGCAACGTCAGCAGGAATCGCGGGATCTCCACGTCGTGCAGGAGTGCCTCGTAGCTGTCCTCCAATGCGGGCCGGACGCGCTTCCGCTCGGCGAGCGCGCCCCAGTCTGATGCGGCCGTCACGGTGCCGTGGTGTGTCGTGAAGCCGACGAGAACGCAGTCGCCGTGGAAGCGCTCGCGAACGAGCTGGCCGACGTTGAGCTCCCCGCCCTCGCCCATCTCGGTCGCGCGCGCATCCCCCAGGTGAGAGTTGTGCGCCCAGACTGCGAGTTTCGTCCTCCGCCCGTGCCGCTCGAGGTGATGCACCAGCGCCTCGAGCGTCTCCGCCATGTGCCGGTCGCGGAGGTTCCACGACGATTCGCGGCCGCGGAACATCGACCGATAGTACTGCTCGGCGTTCCGGACGAGCCGCGCATTCTGCTCCGCCGCAAAGAACTCATCGGGCCCGAGATGTCCGTCGCGCTGTGCGTACTCGCTCGCGCACCGCTGGAGCTCGACGAGTTGCCGCACGGCATCGTCCTCGCACGACTGCCGCAGGTCGAAGCTTGCCGCATATCCGTACGCCCCGCTGTCCTCCCCGAAATGCTCGAAGCAGCCGTAGCGGTAGCGCGCGCGCCGCGCCCCTTGCGGATCGACCTTGTCGAGGTAGCCGAGTACGGCCTCGATCGAGGTGAACAGGCTGTAGAGGTCGATACCGTAGAACCCGACGCGCTCCGCGGGGGACAGGTCGGCGTTGTGCAGGCGGAGCCACTCCACGAACTCGACCATGGGCGCGTTGCGCCACATCCATGTCGGGAACCGCTCGAACCCGGACAGCGCCGCGTCGGCGTCGTGATCCTCTCCCTCCCAACGCACGTAGCGATTGACGCGATACGCATCCGGCCAGTCGGCCTCGACCGCGATGGCCGTGAAGCGCCGCTCGAGGATCAGCCGCTTCGTGATCTCGATCCGCTCGTGGTAGAAGTCGTGCGTGCCGTGCGACGCCTCCCCAATGAGCGCGAGACGGGCGTTGCCAATGAGGCGAAGGAGCGGGTCGTAGTCGGCGGTCGTGCCGGTGAGGAGGTGCGCAGCGTCGCGCAGCGTGTCCGCGAGCGGAAGAGCGGTCGTCGGCATGGCGGGCTCCGGTGTCGGTCGGTTAACCATCGCGCAGAACCCGTACCGCTGCCAACTCGGTAGGTCTCTGGGCCTCCGTCAGTCTGTGCCTCTGTCAACTCCGAACACTGTGTTCCCAGCCCGGCCCCGCCGAGGATCCATCCCTGCGGGAGCATGGGAGATCGAGCGGCTGCAGGCACCGGCGGATACGGCGCATTCCTATGCTCCCGATTCGACACGCAAACGTGACAGGTTGCCAATGCCCGGGATTGAGCGGATGATATGGGACCGCTTCCCCAACCGTCGAATGACCATGATCAATTCTCTCCCCTCGCGCCGAGTCGAGCGCACCATCACCGCACTCGCATTCCTGTTGTCGGCGTTGTCACGCGACGCCGGCGCGCAGGTCACCGTTGCCGACTACGACCGCGCGACGGGCCTGCGCGAGCGATACGAAGCGCCGGGGTTGGTAACGAACGTTGCGGATGCACCGACCTGGCTCCCATCCGGGAAGCTCTTCTACCGGAAGTCGATGGCCGGTGGCCATGGCTTCGTGCTCGTCGATCCGGCGTCACCCGGCAAGAAGGAGGCGTTCGACCACGCGCGCCTTGCAACCGTGCTCGGCGGCACGCTCGGGCGGACGTACACGCCGGCGACGCTCCCGTTCAACTCGTTCGCCTTCGTCGATGGCGAGGGGGCGATCCGGTTCACCGCGAATGACAGCGTGACGCTGACGTGCACACTCGTCGACTATCGCTGCGATCGCGCTCCAATCGACGCATCCGGCGGCGGACGTGTCGGCGGTCGGGGTGCGGGTGCCGGCGGTCGCGGTGTCGGTGGCGGGCGCGGTGGTGGTGGCGGCGGGAATGCAGGCGGCGCCACTGCTGGCGTTGCATCGCCGGATGGTCGGTGGATCGCGTGGATCCAGGACGCAAACATTCACATCCGCGCGTCGGACGCATCAACCGGGGTGGCGCTCAGCCGGACGGGAACGACCGAGCGCCCCTTCACCCAGCAGTCCATTGTCTGGTCGCCGGATGGCGGAAAGCTCGTCGCGAATCGAGTTGCCCAGGGCGATCGGCGTATGGTGCGCTACGTCGAGTCATCGCCGGCCGACCAGCTTCAGCCGAAGACCTTCGAGCGATTCTACGCCAAGCCTGGCGACGCGCTCGACCGCCCGCTCCCCGTGCTGTTCGACATCGCCAGCCGCCGCGAGATCCTCATCGACACGACACTCTTCCCGAACCCGTACACCCTGGGGCGCGCCGACTGGTGGGACGATGGCCGCGCGTTCACCATGGAGTACAACCAGCGTGGCCATCAGGTCTTCCGGATCATCGAGGTCAACGCCGCGTCGGGGGCAGCCCGCACGCTGGTTGACGAGACCTCCCAGGCATTCATCGACTACCGGCGCGCCAGCATCAATCTCGGCGATGGCGGCGGTACGTACCGTCTCGACATCAACGACGGCCGCGAGATCCTGTGGCTGTCAGAGCGCGACGGATGGTCGCACCTCTATCTCTACGATGGCACAACCGGCCGCGTGAAAAACCAGGTCACGCGCGGCAACTGGGTGGTGCGCAGCGTCGTCCGTGTGGACACGGTCGCTCGGCAGATCTGGTTTGCGGCCGGCGGAATGAACGCCGGTCAGGACCCGTACTTCGCGCACTACTATCGCATCAACTTCGATGGCAGCGGGCTTACACCGCTGACGACGGCGAACGGCAATCACACCGTTACGTTTTCCCCGGACAACCGCTTCTACGTCGATACCTGGTCGCGCGTCGATGCGCCGCCGGTGTCGCAGCTTCGCCGCGCGAGCGATGCCACCCTCGTGGCCGACCTGGAAAAGGCCGACGCGACCGCCCTGATCCGAGCCGGCTGGCGTGCACCCGAGCCCTTCACCGCCAAGGGGCGCGACGGCACCACCGATATCTGGGGCGTCATCTTCCGCCCGACCCGCTTCGATCCGGCACGCAAGTATCCCGTCATCGAGAGCATCTACGCCGGTCCGCACGGCTCGTTCGTCCCGAAGAGCTTCGCCGCCTACAACGCCATGCAGTCGCTCGCCGAGATGGGGTTCATCGTCGTCCAGATCGACGGCATGGGGACGGGCAACCGCTCCAAGGCGTTCCACGATGTCGCCTGGAAGAACCTCGGCGACGCCGGCTTCCCTGATCGCATTCTCTGGCACAAGGCCGTCGCGAGGAAATATCCGGCCTACGACATCACACGCGTCGGCATCTACGGCGGCTCCGCTGGCGGCCAGAACTCGCTCGGTGGACTGCTCTTCCATCCGGAGTTCTACGATGCCGCCGTGTCGTTTGCTGGCTGCCACGACAACCGGATGGACAAGATCTGGTGGAACGAGCAGTGGATGGGGTGGCCGATCGGCGCGCACTACGACTCGTCGTCCAACGTCGTGAATGCGTGGAAGCTCAAGGGCAAGCTCCTGCTCGTCGTCGGCGAGCTCGATGCCAACGTCGATCCGTCGTCGACGATGCAGGTCGCCAATGCGCTCATCAAGGCGAACAAGTCGTTCGACCTGCTCGTCATGCCCGGCGAGGATCATCCCGCCGGTCGCCGCGGGCCGAGCGCGCCGTACGGCGATCGAAAGCTCTACGACTTCTTCCTCAGGAACCTGCGCGGTATCGAGCCGCCGAACTGGAATGCGGAAGCGCGAACGGTGAGGCGCGTCGGATTCCTTCCGGGAGCAAGCGGTGACCCCTCATGGACGGGGCCGAGCTGGGATGCGCTCTGGGCGGGATGGAGCACAGCCATTCGGTAGTCCACCGAATGGCCGTGTTCAGTGCGGGCACTACGTCAATCGGTGCAAGCATCTACGTTGTTCGACGCATGCTCGGCGAGTACGGGCGGCCGCACCATTACTCGTATCCACACCATACGAGGCCCTGCATGTCCACCGACGCAGTCCTTCGCCTCCTCGAAGTAACCATCCTGCCGGAAGCACACCCGATGGGCCGGCAGCACTGCCAGGTGGCATCGCTCGCTGCGATGCACAGATCATGATGAGCCTCGTCGCCCGCTTGACCATCCCTCCGTGGGTGGCATCGCCGTACGTGAAGTCCGGCGAACCGGAGAACTGGTCCACCTGGGCCAACGTCATCACCGTGGGCCGGCTCGTGGCCGGCATGGCCATCTTTGCGTACGCCGCGCTGACGCGGAGCGAGGGCTGGAACCTCATCGGTCTCGCGGTCTACTGGGGGCTCGATGTCGCCGATGGCCTCCTCGCTCGCGCCCTCGACCAGGAGACCCGGTTCGGTGCCCAGATCGACATCCTCGCTGACCGCGTGCTCGTCGCGTTCTTCTACCTGAACTACGTGATGTTCTACCCGCAGCTTGCCGTACCGGTGGCGATGTTCCTGTTTCAGTTCATGGGCATCGATCACTACCTGTCGAATCAGTTCATGCGCTGGCCCATCAAGAGTCCCAACTACTTCCACATCATCGACAGGACGATCTGGCAGTGGAACTGGTCGCCTCTCGGAAAGGCAGTCAATAGTGCGCTGGTCACTACCGTCCTCGTTCTCACCAAGAGCGTGCTGGTCACGTCGATCGTGTGCGGCGCGATCCTCATTGTGAAGTTCTGGACTGCGAGTCGGATGCGCGTGCTGCCGGCACCCGAGGCTCACTGGCACCGCAGCTAGCGTCAGGACGCCGGTAGCTGTCGCAACTCAATCCACGAACGCCCAGAGCAGCTCGCGGCTCTTTGCATCCATCTTGTCGGGCGCCTCGAGCCGGTACAGGTCGCCGGCAACATCGCGAATCAGCAGCCCGCCCTTCGGCAGCACCCGCGGCCAGTCGTCGAGATGCGTCTGGAACGTCCGCCGCCCATGTCGCGTCTCGACGGTCCATTGTCGGATCTCCACCTCTTCCTCGACGTTCACGACCTGGACGACGTCGAGAACGAAGCCAGCTTCCGCAAGCGCGCCCTCGAGCGCACGCCTCGATTCGGGATCCAGCTGCGCCGGATCCTCCACCAGCGCGATCTCGTCATCGTCCTCGTTTCTGAGCGAGAGGTGGCAGCCGGGCTCCGACCACGGGAAGCACTGCCGGAGTCGCACAGCCACCGGCTCGCCGTCCACGACCGCGAGCAGGCGCCCATCCCCCGCCCAGCGCAGCTCGAGCCCGTTCGTGTCCGGACTCGAGTCGATCTCCATGATTCCAGTCATGTACATCTCCTCCCATTTGGAAACGGCACCCTCATCGGATGGCGCGGATTGAGCGGATAAAAGTGCAAACCTATTGTTGTTGCCGTTGCCCTTTCATCCGCTCGATCCGCCTCATGCGATGAGATTGCATTTGATGTTCGATCGATCACTGCAGTTGTAGCTGCATCTCGTACAGTCCCTTGTAGATCCCATCAGGGATCGCGAGCAGCTCGCGGTGTGTTCCCGACTCCGCCAGCCGCCCCTCTTCCACCACGAACAACCGCGATGCGCGGCGCAGCGTCGACAGCCGATGCGCGATCGCGAACACCGTTCGCCCCGCGATCAGCCGCTCCAGCGCTTCCTGGATCTCGCGCTCCGTCTCCGTATCGACGCTGCTCGTCGCCTCGTCGAGGATCAGGATGCGCGGGTCGTGCAGGATCGCCCGCGCGATCGAGATCCGTTGCCGCTCGCCTCCGGACAGCGTGTGACCACGCTCTCCGACCACCGTGTCGTAGCCCTGCGCGAGCTTGCAGATGAAGTCGTGCGCGTTCGCCGCCTTTGCCGCCGCGATCGTCGCGCCGAGCGATGCATCCGGTAATCCGTAGCGGATGTTGTCCAGCACCGTGCCGTGAAACAGGTATGGCTCCTGGAGCACCATGCCGAGCTGCTGGCGGTAGTGCCCCGTGTCGAGCGTCTTCACATCCACGCCGTCTATCCTTACGGTGCCGCCAGTTGCGTCATAAAACCGCGCGATGAGGTTCACGACCGTGGACTTTCCACCGCCCGATGGCCCAACGAGCCCGATGAGCTCGCCCGGCTGCACGTCGAAGCTGACGCCGCGCAACACCTGCCGAACGCCGTCGTAGGCGAAGATCACGTTCTCGAACGTCACCCGTCCGCGCACTGGATCGAGCTGCACCGCATCCGCGACATCGCGCACCTCGGGCTCGCTGTCGAGCACCTCGAACACGCGGTGCGCCGACGACGTCGCCCGGTTCACCGTGCGCGCCATCTGCCCGATGATCTCGATCGGCGCGACGAACATCGTCGTGTACAGCAGGAACGAGACGAACACCCCCGGCGACAGCGGCGGGCCGGAGCCGAGCAGCCGCGGCACCGCGAACAGCCAGACGAGCACCGTCGTCGCGTGCACGGCGAACATCAGCATCGGCCAGAACGTCGTCCACATGCGGTGGATCTCGTTCGCCTCCTCCGTTGTGTCCTCGTTGCGCTCGTTGAAGCGCGCGATCTCCCGCGACTCCTGGTTGAACGCCTTCACGACGCGGATGCCCGGGATCGTGTCCGACAGGATGTCCGTCACCCGCGACCACTTCCGCCACGCCCGGATGAACCGCGCGTTGAGCCCCTCGCCGTGCCGGTAGATCAGCCAGCAGAACATCGGCACCGGCAGCGTCATCACGAGCCCGAGCCGCCAGTCGAGCGTCAGCAGCACGGCGCCAAGGCCGAGCAGCATGACGAGCGACAGCGACACATCCACGACGCCGAACGCGACGAACTCCCACAGCCTGTCGGTATCGGCCGTGATGCGTGTGATGAGGCTCCCCGTCTTCTTCCGTGAGAAGAACGACAGGCTGAGATGCTGGATGTGCTCGTACAGCTCATTGCGAAGGTCGCGCGCGACCCACTCACCGAGCACCGACATGAGCCGCAGACGAACGTGCGCCGCCGCCTGCCGAACGATGTACACCGCGCCCATCGCCCCGACCGCAATCCACGCAAGCCGCATCGCGGCGTCGTGCGCGAGCGTGCCTTCTCCCGCGCGTCGCACGACGCTGTCGAGCAGGTAGCCGGCGAGATACGGCGGAACGAGGCTGGCGAGCGTCACCACCGCTGCGGCCGAGAGACCGAGCACGAGCTGCCGGCGATAATGCGCGAGGTAGCCGAGCAGGCGGAGGATGACCGCCGACTCGCGCCCCGACACCAGCGCCTGCGCATCCCGCACCGGGCGCGCAACCGCGTCGGCATAGACGCGATCCGCGTCATCCGATGTCACCGTCCGGCCCGCGAGCGCCTCATCGAGCACAAAGCGGATGTTCTCGAACGCGCCCCGCTGCCGCTGCGTGTAGCGAACCGCGGCGAGCGGCGCATCGTCATCGCCGCCGAGCAGCCGCAGCGTGTTCGCGCTCAGTCCCGGCGATTCCTCGATGCCCGTGATCTGCGCGCGATCCATCGAGCGCACGCTCCACTCGCCTTCACCCGTTGGCTGGGCGAGTGCGATGTGGTCGCGTCCGAGCGCGAGCCAGGATTCCCCGAGACGATGATTGGTGTCGAGATCGGCGAGGGCGTAGAGCTGCACCGGCTGGTTCCCCCACTCGCGCTCGATGCGCCTGCGGAGGTCGCCGGGAAGGCTCGCCGGCTGGCCGATATACCTGCTGATGATCTTCTGGTCCTGATTCATTGTCATGATCCGCTGAGTTGGGAACAGCAAAACGGCCTTTCAGGTCTCGAGGGAGCACCCGAAAGGCCGGATCACGACATCGAATCCTGACTACCTAGGGTGTTCGACCTCCGGCGGTGGTATCGCCGAAAATCCACGTTCCGGGGCGCACTACGCCCAGTCGCTTGGTAGCGATCGGTGCGCGGCGGCGGAATGAGGAGGTGAGCAGGTAGATGTTTGTCATCGACAGGATTCGAGAGCCCTGGTCGGGCTGTATTGCTTCTGATTGCAACATTGCGACGGAGATTGAAAAACGCAAGCCGGGCATCGTGGCGGACAACGAGGTGGACGGTTGTCAGTGGTCAGTTCTCGGTCCTGTCACGGTGCGGCCAACTGATACTGAGAACTGAGAACTGAGAACTGTTCACCGTTCACTTTTTTTCCGGCCCTCGATCCATCCTCCCCGGGCGGACAACGAAGTGGACGGTTGTCAGTTGTCAGTTGTCAGTTCTCGGTCCTGTCACGGTGCGGCCAACTGATACTGAGAACTGAGAACTGAGAACTGTTCACCGTTCACTTTTTCTTCGGCTCTCGATCCATCCGCCCCATCGGTTGCCTGCCCCCACGCGGGGTCGTCGTAAGAGGACACGGTCACCACCATCGGAGACCGCTCCAAACGTCGGCGATGGAGCCCGTTGATGCAGCGTCACAAGCGACCGACCCCACTCCGCGATTCGCCCTTCGCCTTCACTCGCCCGGTCCGGCCCCGCGGGTGGATCGACCGCATGCTCGGCCGGCCCCGTGCTGATCTTGCCGACCTTGCGCTCCAGAACCTGCTCTCGCAGCGTGACCCGGCGCACATCTCCCGCTCCGACATTTCGTCTCTTCTCATAGACTACGACGTCAGCGGACCCGACGCTCGCGGCGTGCTCGTCCAGATGTGGCGCCGCGTGCTCGGCGCATTCCTCAAGGATGATACCTTCTCCGAGCGCGAGATCGCCTACCTCGACGCGCTGCGCGATGCGTTCGCGCTCACCGACGAGGAAGTCCGCGAATCGGAACGTCAAGTCGTCCATCCACGATTCGCGGTCGCGCTGCACGATGCGCTCGCCGATGCACGGCTGAGCGACGACGAGCGCGCGGTTCTCGCGCGCCTCGCCCAGCAGCTCCGGCTTCCTGACGGTGTGCAGCAGGAGCTGTACGCCCGCTCATCCCGCTCGGTCCTCGAAGGCATGCTGGGCCGCTCCACCGCAGACCGCCGTCTCTCCCCGGAGGAGCTCGAGCAGCTCGCATCAGTGGCCCGCCACCTCGGGGTCACCCGCGACTTCGACGGCGCCACCGAGGCCCTCCTCGATCGCTATGCACTCTTCTGGCGCATCGAGAACGGCGACCTTCCCGCCGCGGTGGTGGAGCACATTCCGCTCGAGGCCGACGAGACCTGTCACCTGGCGCTCGCCGCCCAGCGCTACGAGCGGCGCGCATCCGGCGATGGCGCCGAGATCGAGGGCGTCGGCAGCGTGCGCATCGCGCGCGGTGTGTACTACCGAATCGGGAGCGCGTCGGAGGAACGAATGAACCTCGCGTCCTTCGACCGTGTGGATGCCGGACAGTTCCTCGTGACGAACAAGCGCGTGATGTTCGACGGCAAGCAGGGCAGCTCGAGCTTCCGCCTCCGCGACATCTCGTCCTACCAAGTCTACGCCGACGGGATCATCCTCGAGCGCCGCGTCGGCCCGGGGCCGTATTTCACGATCGAAGGGGACGTCGAGCTCACCGCCGTGATCCTCGGCGCAGCACTGGCACGCGGTTAGGGCCCCCGTTGGGGCGTCGCCGCCGAAAGCGGCGGAGAGGCGTTATTCCCCGCGCCCGCCAATCGTCTTTGTCACGGCGTCTCGTGTTTCCGGCAGCCTCCCGAAACCTGCAATCCGAGTCAAGAACATGTTCAGCCGTCTCTCGCTGTCGCTGGTCCTCGCACTCGCCCTCGCGACTCCCTCACTCGCAGCGGCGCAGGTCAGCAAGGCTGGCAACTTCACCGTCATTGCCGCGAAGGATCCCCTCGACAACAGCAATCGCTCGCTCGCCTTCGCCGCATCGGCGGATGAGGACAATGGGCTCGCGTGGAAATGCCTCGGCGACGGCATGAACGTCATTCTGACGCTCGACAAGTGGATCCCCGATGATCGCGGCCGCCAGCTCCTCGTGCGTCATCAGTTCGATGGCCAGACGGCACCCGTCCCCGGCTACTGGACGCTCGCCCGCGACGGCATGGCAGCCTACCTGCCGCTGGCGGAAGTCCCTGCCTTCACCGAGACGGCGAAGTCCAGCAAGCGCGTCGTGCTCAAGGTGAGCAGCCCACTGCGTGGCGAGACGTATACCTTCGACTTCAGTCTCGCGAAGCTCGGCGCCGCGATCGGTCGCGTCGGTACCTGTAAGTAGGACCGACGGGAAAGCGGCGCGTCAGTCGCGAGCGCCGCGCGCCTTCCACGCGGCGAGCGCGGCCGTCTCCTGTTCCGGTGTGATGGCGAAGCGCGGAGCGTTGCGCCGGGCCTCGGGCACCGTCGCCCACCATGCCAGGGTATCGCGCACCGTCGTCGCGACCGGACGGAAGGTGAGACCCGCCGCGATCGCCCGGTCGTTGCGCGCCGACATGTGGCCGAGGTCGTTTCCCTTCAGCATGACCCACGGAACGGCGTCGCCGATCTTGTGCTGCTCGAGGAAGGCGTAGTCATCCACCCAGGTGAACCGGACGTTGGCGTCCAGCGCATCCCGCGCTTCTTCGAGGAAGCGCGCCATCGTCATTCGCGTCTTCGGGCCCGCGACGTTGAAGATCCCTCCGCGCCGATCCTCGACGAGCTTCACCATGAACGCCGCGAGATCCCGCACGTCGACGAACTGCACCTCATCATCGCGCCGTCCGGGCGCGAGCACTTCCCCGCCGCGTGCGAGGCGAACCGGCCAGTACGGAAATCGGTCAGTCGTGTCTCCGGGGCCAACGATGTAGGTCGGCCGCACGATGGTCGCGCGCTCGCCGAAGATGCGCTGCACCTGCCGTTCGGCTTGCGCTTTCGCGACCCCGTACGTCTCCGATCCGTCCTTTGAATCGACGACCTCGAGCCGCGGCGCTACCGACTCGTCGATGCCTTTCGTGAGGTACGGGTAGTACACGCCGGTGGATGATGTGAACAGGTACTGCCCCGAATCCTTGAGCAGCTCCGTGGACATCCGCACCCATTCGGGATTCGTCGCAGAGTCGTCGATGACGGCGTCCCATCGCCTCCCCTCGAGAGCGGAGAGCTGGCCGTTGCGATCACCGACGAGTCGCTCGATCCCCGCAGGCAACTCCGGGTTGCGCCGGCCGCGGGTAAAGATCGTCACCCGGTGCCCGCGAGCGACGGCATGTCGCACGAGGTGTGGTCCGATGAAGCCGGTGCCGCCGAGAATGAGGAGGTTCATCGTCGCGCGCGGCGCGCTGACCGCGCTCATCGCATCGGCAGCGGGCCGGCCGCATCCGGCAAGCGCGGCGCCGCCAACGGCGAGACCGGTCTTGATGAACTGACGTCGGGTCGTCATGAAGCGCGCGTGGCGAGAGGAGAGCTGCGTGAAACCGCGGAGGTCGTCGAAGGTAGCCCGGCTTTCTCGTAGCGTCTACGTGCGTTCGTTTCGCGCACAGGGGGGTGGGCTATCAGTCCCTCGCGGCCGCAGAGGTGGCACGGAGGAGCGCGTCACTTCGACAGCAACCGCTGCCGCGGATGACGCCGATGAACGCGAATACTTCAATGGCGGCATGCCATGACCGCGGGGCCCGGATGTGACGGAAACGTGTAACGCAGCTCCCGACCGCGTTGCCGATGGGACGTTCGGCACTCGGTGTGAGCGGTGTGCAGTATCCGCGTTCATCCGCGCGATCCGCGGCTGCTCTTGGTCCCGGCCTTGGTCCCCGGAACCTTGCCCGGGTCGTGACATCAGCGGCCGGCCCTGCGAGATTGGGCATCAGACACACTCATCCTGCCGGACCGCACTCCACATCCAGACGTCGAGGACATCCAGATGATGAGACTCGGATCGAGGGCTCCCAGACTTTTTGCGGTCGTGACTCTGTTCGCATGCGCCGCCCAGAGTGGCGCATCGAACGACGAATCGCTGCAGCCCCTCCCCGGATGCCCGGGGCGCGTCGGGACGCTCGACGGTACGGTGTGGCAGGAAGTGCAGGCGGACGGATTCAGCTTCTGTGTGCCCGCCGATTGGCGTTCGTCACGCCAGTATTCATTGGAGGGAGACGCGGGCACGATCAGCTGGGGGCCAGGCGGCGCAGAGAGGCGCCCGTTCGCGGTGGCGACGACGCCGGGACAGGGTGCGGGCGGCAACTGGGAAGCGACCGAGAAGATCGGTGGCTCGTCCGCGAAGCTCCGTCGAAGCCTTGTCGGATCTTCCTACGTCACCGGAGCAACCTGGGCGTCACCCCGCGTCGCCTTGTACGGCGACGCACCGAGCATTGCCGCGGCGACGCGCCATGTCGAGATCTATCGAACGGTGCGGTTCACCAGCCCGTCCCGGTGACACGGAGCGGTCGTTGCTCCGCCGGTGACGCATCGAGTCGATACCAACGTTCCGAGACGCTGCAGCGGTATCACGTTTGCACGTCGCTCCGCGCTGACGATCTGCGCTGACTCGATCCAGGAGGCGACATGGCGACGAGGAAGAAGTCGGGCCGGAAATCAGGAACGCGCAAGTACGGAGCGGCCGCGAGCAAG